>DASZUP010000868.1:0-2818 GCA_035547635.1 Pirellulales bacterium | reverse complement strand
GTCGGGCGCCTTCGGGCAATGTTGGCGACTGCTAGCTGATTCTGCCGGAGAAGCGGCAACCGATGCGGTAGAGCGGAGCGGGATCGTCGGCAATCTTGATGCGGTTGACGACGCGTGCGGTCATGTAGGTCATGTCGGGCGCCACGCCTAGCGCTACGACCAACGCGTCGAACTCGGGCGGGTGAGAGGAAAGGAAGGAGAAACCGGCCGCTGAAACGTCCTGGCAGGTTACTTCGCGAAATAACTTGCCGTTCGGAAGACAGCCGCCTTGATACGGCGCGACAAATTGTTTGTGAGGAAACCAGCGACGCACGAAAATCCGCCGATCGCTGCCTCGAATGGCAGGTTCCGGAATTACGCCGCCCAGCGGCTGCAGAGACGAAGCGCCTGTCAATTCCGGTTCCGGCGGCAGCGTGATCCGCCTGGCGGCAGCGCCAGACGGCGCTTCGCGGGCCAGATGCTTTTCATGCGCCGGACTCTCACGGCTCGGCGTCGCGCTGGGGGAAGGCTCCTTGGGGGAAGGCGCTGTGCGTGAAGACTCGACGACGGGAGACTCGCTGCTGCAAAGCGTCTCGTTCTCGGAAGGCTCTCCGCGCGGCTTCGCTTCGCCCGGCGGGTTCGCTTGGACTTCACCTGCACGGGAGTCGCCTGCGCGCGGCAACGGCGGCAGTGAAAATTCCGGCGAGTCCAATGGCGGGCCCAGCATCAACGCGCCGGCGTCGACGATCGAGCCGGCAAAGCGGTCTCGGCGCAGCCACATTCCAAACAGAGCGCCGACCGTCAATTGAAGGATCGAAGCAATGATCGCAAGCGCGGCGTAGGTCACGAAGAAGTTCCTGAATGTACGGCTGTCGGCGCGCGTCATGGACGCCTACCCCTCCTTACGATGTAAAAGACTGTCTAGCAAACCTGCACCCCCCATTTTAACTGCGGCAGATGGCCGGCAGGGCTCCGGAGCTCCCGCACGACTCAGGCAACCGAAACCACCTGCAAATTCACGCTGGAAAAATTGCAAATGGGCAAACCGGGGGCAATTTGCCGATTGCGAACATCAGGCTTCCGGCAGTTTTAATAACGGCTGTTTTCTGTTACTTTCAGTCGCGAGGACGGCTCCCACGTCCCTGCTTGCCGGGGGACGCAGTGCCGGGGGGACTGCCGTGCCCGGCCGCTTGAGAGCAGACCGACTTTCTCGTTCGATTTAGACCGCAACTATGAATATCCTTCTGGCCACGAGCGAGGCGGTTCCGTTCGCCAAAACCGGCGGATTGGCCGATGTTTCGGCAGCCTTGCCCTTGGAGCTTTCGAGGCTGGGCCACCGCCCGACGGTGATCTTACCGGCCTATCGCCGCGCGCTGGAGTGCGGTCAGCCGATTGAATCGACCGGGATCGACGTTTCCGTGCAAATCGGCAGCAAGACGGTTGACGGCCTGTTGCTGAAGAGCCAGTTGCCTGACAGCGACGTGCCGGTTTACCTGGTGCAGCAAGACGATTACTTCAACCGCGACGAGCTGTACGGCATTGACGGCAGCGATTACGTCGACAACTGCGAGCGGTTCGTCTTCTTCTGCCGCGCCGTGCTGGAAGCCATCCGGCTGTTGCAGCTCGACGTCGACGTGCTGCACGCCAACGACTGGCAGACGGGGCTGCTGCCGGCCTACCTGAAGGTCGAATATCGCACAACGCCCGGCTACGAGCGGATCGCCTCGCTGTTCACCATCCACAACCTGGCGTACCAGGGGACGTTCTGGCATTGGGATATGCTGCTGACCGGGCTCGACTGGAAGTACTTCAACTGGCACCAGATGGAGTTCTACGGCAAGCTCAACCTGATGAAGACCGGGTTGGTGTTCGCAGATGCCATCAACACGGTCAGTCCCCGCTACGCGGAAGAGATTCAGAGACCGCCGTTGGGCTGCGGATTGGAAGGCGTGCTGCAACAACGGCACGACGTGCTCTCGGGCATCATTAACGGCGTCGATTATGGAACCTGGGATCCGGCCGTCGATCCGCAACTGGCCATGAATTACGACGCCAGCAGCGCGGCGGAAGGCAAGGCCGCGTGCAAGGCGGCTTTGCAGTCGGAACTCGGCTTGCCCGTTTTGCCGCGGACTCCGGTGATCGGGCTGATCAGCCGGCTGGCGGATCAGAAGGGGCTCGACCTGGTCGCCGGCGTGATCCAGGACTGGGTTCGCACGACCGACGTGCAATGGACGATCCTCGGTTCCGGCGACCCGAAGTATCAGCAACTGTTGGGCACGCTGGCCGAACGTTATCCGCAGCGAGTCGCCGCCCGGTTGTCTTTCTCCGACGCCTTGGCTCATCGCATCGAGGCGGGCGCCGACATGTTCCTGATGCCCAGCCGCTATGAACCGTGCGGCTTGAACCAGCTTTACAGCTTGAAGTACGGCACGGTCCCCGTGGTGCGAGCCACCGGCGGCCTGGCCGATACGATCGTCGACACGTCTCGCGAGACGCTGGCCGACGGCACGGCCACCGGCTTCAGCTTTCGCGAGTACGAAATGCTGGCGCTGTCCGAAACGTTGCGTCGAGCCGTCGAGGCCTACAACGAACCGGAAACCTGGTCGCAACTCGTCAGGTCCGGCATGCAACAGGATTGGTCCTGGTCTCGCAGCGCGCGGCAATACGTCGATCTCTATCAGAGCATTGCCGCCCAGGCGCGAACCAGACCTTATTCGGCGGCAGGACTGTCGCACTGAGGCGCCATTGGGAACCTGAGGCGGCGCAAGGGATTTGCGCGGCGGACAAAGCCTTGACTCGCGCCATACATTAGTCCACAGGAGGGATTCTCGATGCACGA
>DASZUP010000867.1:0-1936 GCA_035547635.1 Pirellulales bacterium | reverse complement strand
CCTCGTCTGCTGCGTCCCGGGCTGGTCTCTCCCAGCGAAATCGAGGCAGTCATCGGCAAGATTGCCATAGGCCCCGCGTCTCGCTGCGAGCAAATCCCCTTGGACGCGGAGAGCGAAGAGGCCGCCAAGGCTGTGGTCCGCTCGCCTGGCATGTTGGCCCGCCACTACGCCCCAAGCGTGCCGTTGGAGTGTGTTCCCGCGGAAGAACTGTCCAGGCTAGAAACTCTGCGCCGCGAACATCGTCGAATCGGCTGGCTCTCTTTCGGCCCCGCGCCGTCCGGTTCGTGTGGTTTGTCCATCATCGAGATGCCGACGCAGCCAGAGGGCTACGCGGCGCACCTCTATGCAGCGTTGCACTCGCTGGAATCGGCCGGCGTCGAGCGAATCATTGTTTCGCTGCCGCCTGATGCCGAGCCCTGGCTGGCAGTTCGCGACCGTCTACAGCGCGCCTCCGCGCCGGCTTAGTTCTTATGTAGCGGAATCGGTGACGATTCCGGCGATGCGCTCTCCATCGCTATCGTTCCCGCACTCAGCTTTTCTTGTGCGGCGGCGGTGGCGGCGGCACGGGGCGAATCACTCGCGGGGCCTCTGCCGATGCCGGCTTTGATGTCGTCGGCGAGTCTTCTTTCGGCGGATCGCTTTTTGGTTGTACGGCTGGGGGCGGCGGCGCCACGGGCGGTCGTGCCGAAGTCTTGGCGCCCGGCGCGAGGGTTCCCGGCGGCGAAGGCGCCGCTGGTCGAGAAGTTTTTGGCGGCGGCGGCGGTGGAATCGACATGCCGGCGCCCGGACCGCTGGCGGCGGCCTCTCCATCGCTTGCCGCCTTTCGCGAAGCTCGCACCGTGACCGTCACGCCGCCAATCTCCTTCTCACTGTTTGGTTGGACGATCTCCGATGTCTCCGTCGCATAGTCGACGCAGACCACCTTGCCTTCTTCCAGCTTGTATTGGTACGCCAGGGCTCGGGCGCCTCGCGCGTAAACATGGCAGGCCCGGCTGTCGCTGCCGATCCGCACGGGCTCGGCGCCAAGCGAAACCGTGATCGTTTCCTTCTGGCCGTAGCGAACTTCGAGCCAGGCCTGCCGGTAAGCCGCTTCAACCAGGGCCAGCATCAAGCCAATGGCGCCGCCGAGAATAGCCGCGCCGACAAGCGCTCCCGCGAAGTCGCCGAGCAGCGAAGCGGCCAGGAAGCCGACGGCGCCCGCGGCGCCGCCGAGGGCCCCGCCCGATAAGGCGCGGCGCGGATCGAGGTTCGGAATGAACAACGCCAGCCCGCGACCTACCAAGGCGCCGAGAATGGCCCAACCGACGATTCTGCCCAGCGGCAACACAGTCCAGGCCAGTAGCGGCCCGATAGCCGGCAAGTTGGCGCCGGCGCTGACCAGAGCGTACGGCAACTGCCCGGCGACGCCCCCTGCCATTCCCGCGGTCAATCCGCCGATGGTCGCAATGCCCGCCTCGCGCGCGGTCAACGGCGGGCGATGAACGTACCGGTTCTGTCCGACGACCAGGGCCAACGACACGCCCAGCGCCGCCAGCGCGGTCCAGCCGGCGGTTCGCAACAGCGAACGGAGAAAGCCGCCTGAACGAGCGGACGACTCGACCAGCGAACCGCCGTAGATCGCCCGCTCCGCTTGTTGGAAGCTTTCCTCGAAGCGGCCCGAGTTAGCGCGAAACACCAGCTGCGGATCTCCGGTGACCTGAGCCAGGTAATCGTCATCGGCGTCGCCCGTGCCAATGGCGACGATGCGGACTTGTTGCTGGCGGCAGTCTTGCGCTGCAGCCAGGGCTGCCGCTTCGTCGTCGGGCATGCCGTCCGTAAAGAGCAAAACAGTACGCGGCAGCGTCTTATCGGGCAGCGCCACAAGATCGGCGGCGGCCGCTTGCAACCCCAAGTCCATCGCTGTGCCCCCGCCGGCGCCCAACTCCGCAATCGCTTG
>DASZUP010000866.1:0-6247 GCA_035547635.1 Pirellulales bacterium | reverse complement strand
TGCTCGTCGAAATCCAGACGTAATCCTTCCACGGGCCTTCCGCCGTCGCCGTGCCGTTGTTTTGATCGGTCCAACTGACGTTGAAGCCCTGCCCGGTCAGGCCGCTGGCCGGCACGACGATATTCGTCGGCGCCAGATCGGGCAAAGGCGGCAGGCCGAGCGAGATCGGCTGGCTGGTCGCGTTGTTTGTTTCATCGGTTTCCGCCGCCTGGTTCAGCCCGTCGACGACGACGAACAGGTAGTACGATCCCGCCGTGGTCGTGGCGTCCAGCGGCAGCGGGACTCGGGCCGTTTGCGAGTAACTGGCGCCAGGCGCCAGCGGCGCCCAAGCGGATGCATCCACCGTCGCCAGCAGTCTGGCCGCGTTGACGTCGAGCGTGCTGGACGTTGAGAGATAGATCCGGTCGCTCCACGGCTGGTTGATCTCGGTCGAGCCGGCGTTGGTCGCCGTCCAACTCACATCAATTGCATCGCCGAAGTTCGCGCTTGTGGGCGCCGATGCGCTGCCGGCCGACAGGTCGACTTGCGCCAGTTGGATCGGCACGACTCGCACGTTGTTGGCCTTGTTGCTCTCGGCCTGCTGTTGCGAAGCGTCGGCCACAAACAACAAATAGCGACTGCCGAGCGCTGCGTTGGGAATCAACACGCTCTGGCTCTGCGCGTAACTCGCCCCGGCGGCCAGTGGCGAGGCGCCGGCTGCGAAGCTGCCCACAAACGTCGCCGAGCCGTCCAGAACGTTCGTATCCGAAAGGTAGATGGAGTCCGACCAGTTGGCTTGCGCCGCCGCGTTGCCCTGGTTGGTCACCGTCCAGGAAAGTTCGACCGTCGAACCGAGCGCGGCGATTGAGGGCGCGGCGACGCTCGTGACCGCCAGATCGGCGCCGCTGAGCGTGATCGGCACGGCGTAGACGTCGTTGGCGGTGCTGGTTTGCGGCTGGCCGTGATCGCTGTCGGTTACGAACAGCAGGTAACGCTGGCCGATGGCCGTGCTGGGGAGCGTGATCGATCGGCTTTCAGTATAGCTGGACCCGCCCGCCAGGCCGGCCTGGGCGCTTTCGTCGAACTGCGCCACCAACGTCGCCGTGCCGTCGAGCGTGGGAATGCTGGACACGTAGACCGCGTCGTGCCAGGCGGCGGGCGCCGCCACGGAACTTGCATTTTGCACCGTCCACGAAACCGCCAGGGGAGCGCCCAATTCGGCCGCCGCCGGAGCGCTGACGCCGGCGATCGTCAAATCGGGCGCGGCCAGCGTGATCGGCACGGCATAGACGTTGTTGGACTCGCTCGTTTCCGGCTGGTTGTTGTAGGCGTCGGCGACAAAGAGCAGGTAGCGTTGTCCCAGGCCGGTCGCGGGCAGCGTGACGTTCCGGGTATCCGTATAGGAGCCCGCAGCCGCCAAGGGGACGTGCGACCCTTCATAGAACGAATTGAGCAGCGTCGCCGTGTTGTCGAACGTGTTCTTGCTGGAGACGTAAACCGCGTCGTACCAGGCGGCCGGGGCTGCAACGCCGCCTTGATTCGTCGCGGTCCACGAGACGCTGATTGTCTGCCCCAGCGCCGCCGCGGCGGGCGCCGAGGCGCTAGTAACCGTCAGGTCGGGCGAGTCGAGCGTGATTGGCAGCGCATAGACGTCGTTCGTAGTGTCCGACTCGCTCTGGTTATGGTTCGAGTTCGTGACGAACAACAGGTACATGGCGCCGGTCGCCGTGCCGGTCAGGGCGACATTTGCATTCAGCGTGTAGCTGGCGCCGGCCGTCAGCGGACTGCTGCCCGCCGGCGGCGCGTTGAAAGTGTGCAGATTCACTGCCGTATTGTCGAAGGTTGGCTTCGTCGACAGATAAACGGAGTCGTACCAACTCGACGACGCGTCTTTCGTCCCCTGGTTGGTCACGGTCCAGGAGACGGCGATCGAACTGCCCAGCACGCCGGTAGCGGGCGCCGTTGCCGAGGCGATCGTCAGATCGGCCTCGGAAGGGCTCAGGTGGATTGGCGTGACGAAGGAGTTGTTCAGCCGGTTGACGTCTCCCTGGGACTTATAAACGTCGGCAACGACGATCAGATACACGTCGCCGGCGCGTAGGTAGGAGGGGATCGTCACGTTCCGCGTGTCGGTATAGTCGGCGCCTGCGGCCAGGCCGGCGTGGCTCGTTTCGCTGAATGTGGCGATCTGCGTGCCAGAACGCCAGTCAGGCTGCGTGGAGATATAGACGGCGTCGTACCAGGTCGCGCCCGCCGACACGAGTCCTTGATTAGCGACCGTCCAGGAGACGGAGATCGGACTGTCGAACGTCGCCGAAGCGGGCGCCGTGACGTCCGTCGCGGCCAGGTCGGCCGCCGAGAGAGAGATCGGCAGCGAGACGACGTTGTTCGTCGCGTCGCTTTCTCCCTGGCCGCCATAGTTGTTCGTCACGAACAGCAAGTAGCCAGCGCCCAGCGGAAGCGAGGCGGGCAGCGTGACGTTGCCGCTGTCGCTGTAGCCGGCGCCTGCGCCGAGCGGAACTTGTGAAGGGTAGAAGTTGTCAAGGTACACGGCCGATGAATCCAGCACGGGGCTGCTCGAATAGTACACGGCGTCATACCAGCCGAGTGCCGCCGACTCGCCGCCGGCGTTCGTCACATCGAACGAGACGGCGATGCTTTGCCCCAGCGAGGCCGTGGCCGGCGCGCTGGGGTTGGAAGCAACCAGATCGACGTCCGGCAAGCTCAGCGAGATCGGCACGGCGTAGACGTTGTTGGCGCCGACCCCTCCGCTCGACGAGTCCGATTCGCTGATCCCGCCCAGGTTGGCGACGAACAGCAGGTAGAGATTCCCGGTCGCCTCGACCGGCAGCGTGACGTTGACATTTTGGGTATAGCTGGATCCGGCGGCCAATGACGAGTAGTTGTAGTGCAGCGAGTCCACGTACGTCGCGCTGGAGTCGTAGGTCGGCTTGTCGGAGAGATAGAGCGAGTCGCTCCAGGAGCCGTTGCTGTCGACGGCGCCTATGTTCTTGACCGTGTAGCTGACCGAGATCGATTCGTTGTTTCCGACCACGGCGGAAGCCGGCGCGCTGGCCGTCGTGACCGCCAGATCGGGCGCGCCGATGGTGATCGGCAGTGCGTAGACGTTGTTCGCGCCCAGCGCACCGTAAGAGCCGGCGTCGCTCTCGGGCTGGTCGCCGTAAGCGTTCGTCACCACCAGCAAGTACAGGCTTCCCGTCGGGGCATAGCTGGGCAGCGAGACGGTTCGCGAATCGTTATAGTCGCCCCCCGCCGCCAGGCCCGCCTGGGCGCTCTCATTGAACGAGCCGAGATATCGGGCCGTGTAGTCGTACGTGGGCTTGGTCGACAGGTAGATCGCGTCGGTCCAGCTTGCCGGCGCGGGAGAGGCGCCCTGGTTGGCGACCGTCCAGGAGACATTGATGGAATCGCCCGTGTTGGCCGCGGCCGGCGCGCTGACCGTCGTGACCGCCAGGTCGGGCGCGCCGATCGTGACCGGCAGCACAATCACGTTGTCGGCGCCGTCGTCCGTCTCGCTTTGGTTGCCGTTGACGTTCGTCGCAAAGAACAGGTAGCCCGCGCCCAGCGGGAGCGAGGGAATGGAAACGTTTCGGTTCACGCTGTAGCTGGCGCCGCCCGCCAACGGACTCTGACCGGCGGAGAAGCTGCCGAGCAGCGTGGCCTGGTTCTCATCGAACGTCGGCGCGGTCGAGAAGTAGACGCCGTCCGTCCAGTTCGTCGCCGCCGCGTCGCTCCCCTGGTTCGTGACGTCGAACGAGACGGAGATGCTATCCCCGGCGACGATACTCGCCGGCGCTGAAACGTTGCTGACCGCCAGGTCGACGTCGGGCGCGGTCAGGGTAATCGGCACGGCGAACACATTATCGGCGCCGGGAGCGTTCGAACCGTCCGACTCGGGTTGACCCGAGTAAGCAGTCAAGCCGGCATTGGTCACGAACAGCAGATACCGCAACCCGGTCGACGTGGGCGGCAAGGCGACGTTGAAGTTGTCGCTGTAGCTGGCGCCGGCGGCCAGTGCCGGCGGGCTTTGCTCCAAACGGGTCACAAATGTGGCCGAGCCATCCAGCGTCGGCAGGTCGGAGACGTACAGCGCATCGTACCAATTGCCATGCGCCGGAACGGCGCCGACGTTCTGGACCGTGTAACTCACGGCCAATTGTTGATTGTTGCCGACGGTCGAAGATGTCGGGGCGCTGGCCGCCGTCACCGCCAGATCGGGCGCGCTGACGACGATCGGCACGGCGAAGACATTGTTCGAAGCGTCCGTTTCCGACTGGTCGTTCGAGCCGTTGGCCACGAACAGCAGGTAACCGGCGCCGACCGGCGCCCCCGAGAGCGTAACGTTCTGGCTCTGCACGTAACTGCCGCCGGCGGCCAGCGGGCTTTGCGCCGGCGAGAAGCCGCCCAGGTTGATGGCGCTCGAGTCGAGCGTCGGCGAGGTCGAGAAGTAGACCTGGTCCGTCCAATTCGCCCCGGCTGCATCGCTCCCCTGGTTCTCGACAGTGAACGAACCGGGCTGCGAGTCGCGGGCGATGACGCTGGCCGGCGCCGTGGCGCCGGTCACCGTCAGATCGACGCCAGGCGCCGTGAGCGTGATGGGCAAGGCATAAACGTTGTTGGCGCCCAGGCCGCCCGCCAGATCGCTTTCGCCCTGGCTGCGGTAGAGGTTGGCCACCACCAGCAGATACCGGGCGCCACTGGCCGTGTTCGGCAGGGTCACGTTCGTCGTGGAACTGTACGAGGCTCCGGGGAGCAGCGGGCCGGAATGATACTGCAGGCTCGCCAGGTAGGTGGCGCTGTCATCGTAAGTCGGCCGGTCGGAGACGTAGAGATAGTCGCTCCAACTGCCGTCGGCCGGAACGATCCCCTGATTCGTGACCGTGTAGCTGAGTGAGATCGAATCGCCGTTGCCAACCACCGCGGCAGCCGGCGCACTGGCCGCCGTTACGGCCAGGTCCGGCGCGCTGAGCGTGATCGGCGCCGCGAACACGTTGTTCGCGCCATGCACGCCGTAATAGCCGCCCTGAGGAGTGTCCGATTCGGGTTGGCCGTTGTATTGGTTCGTCACGAACAGCAGGTATTGCTGTCCGGCGGCGAATGCAGGCAACGTGAGCGATTGCGTCTCCGTGTAACTCGCTCCGGCCGCCAGCCCCGAGTGAGCCGACTCGTCGAACGAGCCCACGTAGACCGCGGAGCCGTCGTAGAACGGGCTGCTCGACAAGTAGATGCCGTCGCTCCACGTCGCCGGCGCCGCCACGCTCCCCTGGTTCTTGACGGTCCATGAGACCTGGATCGGATCGTTTACGACGGCGCTGGCCGGGGCCGCAGCGGTCGTCACCGCCAGGTCGGGCGCGGAGAGAGTTATCGGTATCGCAAAGCGGTTGTTGGTCGGATCGGCGTCGCCCACGACGCCGTTGGCGTTGGCAACCACCACCAGGTAGCGCGCCCCCAGGCGCGAGGCCGGCAGTGTGAAGGTCTGTTGTTCGGTATAGCTGGCGCCGGCGGCCAGCGAAGCGTGGTGCGTAAGGCTCCCCACGTACGTGTCGCCCAGGCCGAAGGGGTTGCCCCCCGGCGTGTCGGAGAGATAGATCGTATCGCTCCAGCCGCCCGGCGCCGCGATGCTTCCCTGGTTGGTCACGCTCCAGCTGACTTGCACCTTCTGACCCAGGATGGCCGCCGACGGGCCGCTCAACGCCGTGGCCTGCAAGTCGGGCGTCGAGAGCGAAATCGGCACGGCGTAGACGTCGTTCGCATAGTTTGTTTCGCCCTGCGTCTGGTAGCGGTTCGTGACGAACAGCAGGTACTTATTGCCGCTGGCAGAGCCGGGCAGCGTGATCGTTTGTGAGGGCGAATAGGTTCCCCCCGCGGCGAGCGACGCGGGGCCCGCCAGGCTGTCGATGAAGACGGCATTCGAATCCAGAGTCGGCACGTCGGACAGATAAACCACGTCCGTCCAGCCCCCCGCCGCCGTTTCGCCGCCCTGGTTCCTCGCCGTCCAGCCGACGGGAATCGAAGCGCCGGCCGTGGCCGTCGCCGGCGCTGTGGCGGCAGTTACGGTCAGGTCGACGTCGGCCTGGGTGAAGGTGATCGGCAGTGCGATCAGGTTGTTGGATTTTTGCGTCTCGGCCTGCTCGTCGCCCGTATCGGTCACGAATACCAGTTGCCGGGCGCCCGGCGACACGTTCGGCGCCGCGACCGTCTGAGTTACCACGTAACTGGCGCCGGCGGCCAACTGGTTCTGGTAGTT
>DASZUP010000865.1:0-2586 GCA_035547635.1 Pirellulales bacterium | reverse complement strand
GCCGTGCCCCCGCCCGTCTTGGTCAGGCCGCCGCTGCCGCTGATCGACTGCTGCACGACGATCTGGCCTGCCGCGTCGAGCGTCAGCAAGTGGCCGTTCAGGTCGATGGCGCCCCCCAGGGTCAGCGTGCCCGTGCTCTCGCTGATGGCCTGATCGGCTAGCAGTTGCAACGGCGTGTTGACCGTCGTATTGCCGGCGGTCGCCTGCAGGCCGTTCTGCAAATCCAACGGGTTGCCAGCCAGCGTGTAGCCCGAACCCGAAATCGAGATGCTCTCAAAATCGGTCCCCGCAGCGAAGTTATTGTTCGTGCTGGTTTGCGTTGGACCGCTGGGAAAAACCAGCGTGGCGCCGGCCGAGGGGGCGATGCCGCCGACCCAATTGGCGCCGGTCATCCAGTTCGTATCTCCCGCCCCGGCGCCGCCGCTCCACGAATAAACCGTTAACAGACTTCGATCTTCAAGCTGCTCGAAGAGGCAGGCCAGGGAAAGACGACCTCCCCGGCGACGCCCATGGCGACGATCGCGCACCCGTCTGCGCTGGTCTTGTACGCCACAGGAACGATCCGTCGACGAGGCGCTCCGGTAGGAATGGAGCCAATCCGAGAAGCCCATGGTTCGCTGGTCCTTGTGTTTTGCCTCGCCGGGACGCGCTCTGCTGCCGCGAGGCCTGATGAGGGCGGGATGGCACGTCGCTCACCTGATCGGCGCCATCGGAATCTCTGCTACGACAGGACCCTCTTATCAAACGGCGTGCCAACAGCACGCGGTTTGACAGCGCGCAGGCGCCGGATGCTTCGCAGACGCGGAGTTTATGCGATTTTGCGCAATTGAGAGTCGTACGAGGCGTAACAGCGTCGGCGTGCTCTTCATGTGCAAGCGCGCTTTATCGCGCGCCTGGAGCGTCAGAAGAATCAGGGCGTTACCAGCGTTGCTAATGCGCTCGTACTTGAAGGCGAAGTTGCCGAGCGGATGGCGAGCGAGAAAGTGTCCGAGCTTCCCCTACGCCAATTGTCGCTTCGGCTCCGACTTCCATCGCCGCGAAGACGCTGATAGGTTTGGCGCTGATTTGCAGCCGCGACCTCTTTCACTGCTGACAGCCGCCATATTCGGGACTATGTTGCGCGAGTTTTCGCCACACCAGGTCCGGGAAGCTAAGCGATCATCAGGGCACGGCAAGCGGGGCCATGCCAGCCGGACGAGTCGACTCTTCGATAGTCTTTCAGTTCGTCTGAGTCACAATGCGCACGCAATCGCTTGGTTTCCACGGGCCGTCCCTTCGGTCGTTCGCTTTAGCGTGAACGCAGGTCGCATTTTCGTCACGGGGCGACCTCGACCTCCGCGCGCAAGGCTCGCGGCGGCGAAACTGCGGTGGGGTCAACACGGCCGGCACTGGCAGCAGGCGATCGCCCAGCAGTCGCCGCAGCAGCAGCCCGTCGGCGTCTTCCACGCCCCGACCGCAGCGCCAGCGTCATTCCCGACAAGAAGTCCGCCGGCTTGGCCGCGGTGCTGCCGCTCTTCTGTGCCGGGCTGGGCCAGATTTACAACGGTGAAATCTTCCAAGGGCTGATGATGACGTTCGTGCCGCCGCTCGGCGCGGCGACTCGGTGCTTCTTCGGTTACCCGGACGGGCCGCTGGTTTCTTCGCGCGCCGGCCCAGGGTAGAATCCAGCTCAATTCCCAAGCGGGCGTAGTCGCGCAGGAATCCGCCATCGAGCGGAAGAACAAAACACGAGTTGCGATATGAACATGAATCGAACGCCGGCTGCATTCGCCGTATGCCTCTTGCTGCTTCAGGCCCCGGCCTTGCTCGCCCAGGCGCCCGACGGCGGCAAGTACTCCGCAGAAAAGTTCGAAGTGCGCGCGACTCGAGGGCATAAAGCCCCCATGCGCGACGGCGTGAAACTCTCGGTCGATGTGTATCAGCCGCAGGCGGAAGGCCGCTTCCCTGCGATTTTGATCATTACGCCGTACAGCAACAATCCAGGCTTTCACGCGCGCGGGTCCTGGTTCGCGCGGCGAGGTTACGCAGTGGCAGTGGCCGATGCGCGCGGCCGCTACGATTCCGAAGGCCAGTGGGATCCGTTCAATCCCCAGCACAAGTCCGACGGCTACGACCTGGTCGAATGGCTCGCCGCGCAGCCGTGGTGCGACGGAAAGGTGGGCATGATGGGGCTGTCTTACATGGGCTGGACGCAGTGGTGGACCGCCACGCAGGCGCCGCCGTCGCTCAAGGCGATCGTGCCTGAGGTGGCGCCGCCCGATGCCCTGGTGAACGCCCCCTACCAGAACGGCGTGCTCGTTTCGTGGATGATGGACTGGGGCGCATCGCATGCCGGCCGCACAGGCCAATCCGCTCGACCGGGCGCCTATGGCGGCTTTGCCGAGACGCGGGCGAGCGACTTCATGCAGTTGCCGTACGTCAAGCTGAACGAGCGCCGCGGGGCGCTCGACTCGCCGTGGTTCGAAAAGTGGATCCGCGGCAACCTGGCGACCGCCGAATACTGGCAGGGCATCGCCTACCAGACGCCGCAGTCCTACGGCAAAGTCACGGTCCCTTCGCTGGCCGCCACCGGCTGGTTCGACGCCA
>DASZUP010000864.1:0-1596 GCA_035547635.1 Pirellulales bacterium | reverse complement strand
CCTACGGCACCTTCGGCAGCACGGTCAAAGGGCTGAATGATTTTCCGCGAGACGAATGGCCCGACAACGTGGAACTGCTTTACTACAGCTACCACATCATGGCCGGGTTGGGAACGCTGTTCATCCTGGTGATGGGCGTCGCCGCGGCGCTCCTCTGGCGGGGCTCGCTCGAACGCAGCCGTCGCTGGTTGTGGATCTTGATGCTGGCGTTTCCATTCCCCTACATCGCGACGACGGCCGGCTGGTGGACGGCCGAACTCGGCCGGCAACCCTGGGTCGTCCATGGGCTGCTGCGCACTGCGGACGCCGCTTCGGACAACGTCAGCTCGGGCGATGTCATCTTCACGCTGCTGGGCTTCGCGGGACTTTATCTACTTCTCGGCGCTTTATTCGCGGTTCAGGTTCTCAAGGAAATCGATCGCGGGCCGATCGCGCTTCATTAGGACGAATCCATGGAATCGCTCTGGTTTGCCATCATCTCAGGGATGCTCGGCGTCTACGTCGTGCTGGACGGCTTTGATTTCGGCGTCGGCATCATCCATCGTCTGGTCGCCCGCAACGACGAGGAGCGGCGGATGGCGCTGGCAGCCATTGCCCCCGTCTGGGACGGCAACGAGGTCTGGCTGATCGCCGCTGGCGGGACTCTCTTCATGGCGTTTCCGCGGACGTATGCCACGGCATTCAGCGGGTTCTACCTGGCCTTAATGATCGTGCTTTGGCTTTTAATCCTGCGCGGCGTCGCGCTGGAGTTTCGGTCACACCAAGAAAATGCGCTGTGGCGGGAATTCTGGGACGCTATCTTCTCTATCGCTTCGGTCTTATTGGCGCTGGTCCTGGGCGCCGCGCTGGGCAATGTCGTTCGCGGCGTACCCGTGGCGGAGAACGGCCTGCGGGGCATGGCTCTGTTTACGAATTTCCGGCCGGAAAAGCACGCCGGCCTGTTCGATTGGTACACCGTGCTCGTCGGATTGTTTGCCGTGATCGCGCTAGCCGGTCACGGTGCTCTGTTTCTAGCCTGGAGAACGACGGGAGCGGTTCAATCGCAAAGTGCATTTCTCGCACGAAGAATTTGGCGAGGCGTGATCCCGGTTTGGATCGTCGCGACGATTGCCACCGCTTCCGTGCAGAGGGAATTGTTCTCAAACATCATCGCTCGACCTTGGTCGCTCGCGTTCGTCCTGATGGCGATCGGGGGACTCGTCGCCATTTTCGCTTGCCTGCGGCGGCATCGCGAGCTGGGGGCGTTCCTAGGCTCCTGCGCTTTTCTGCTCGGCTTGATGGCCGCCACGATGAGCGGCGTTTACCCGTACTGGCTGCGATCGACGATCGATCCGGCTTACAGCCTGACCGCTCACAATACGGTCGCGGCATCCTATGGGCTCGAGCGCGGATTGATCTGGTGGACCGTCGGGATCGGCCTCACGGCCGGTTATTTCTTCTTCCTCTACCGCTCGGTGCGATCGAAAGTCGACCTCGATCACCATCCAGGCTACTAACTGCGCCGGCACTGCGAATGTGCAATAATTGCACGTTATGGCGCGCACCTGCCCGTTGATCGGGTTTGCATCCGCCCGCCCTTTTCGGGCCGTGTAGGCG
>DASZUP010000863.1:0-10475 GCA_035547635.1 Pirellulales bacterium | reverse complement strand
CGCGTTTCTCTACCTCGCTGACGCTTCGGGTTGGACTGTGCGTGACTCGCTGACGCTTCGGGTTGGTCTGTGCCTGACTCGCTGACGCTTCGGGTTGGTAATGAGTGCTCAAAACTTTAGGGCTGGCGAATTATCGGGGCTATGACCGCTGAAGCGGCTGCACTGGGGCATCGCTTCGCTCTGCCGCCAGGCGCCCAGAGCCGATTCGGATTAGCAAGCGGCAAGCGGCAAGCGTCAGGCTTGAGAATGTGCGAGTCGGCTGAGGCGGGCCGCAAGGGCAAATGGCCGGATTGCGGGGCGTTGCGGTTTGGGTTTTGCGTTCCGCGCTGTCATCGACCTATAATGTCGGTGGCCGGACAAATAGCGATTGGCAGCCGGCCGGAATCGTGTTCTTGTTGAGGAGATATTTGCCGATGCGATTTGCCGGTATCACGTGCTTAACCCTGATTCTCTCCGGAATGAGCTTGCCGGCGCGCGCCGTCGACTACAGCGTTGAACCTCTGGATCAGCCCGCGCCTTCCGGCGAATTGAGCGAGTCCGTTGCCGCTCAGCTCTCCGCCAAGGGCTTCACGGTGAAAAAAGGCAAGCGCACGTTGTGCGAGATCTGGCCGTGCAAGACCTGGCCCGTCAAGGCTGACTTCAAACGAACCAGTTCGTTGATCTACCCGCTGGAGTTTGGCGAGTTGATTGGCGTCGTGCATTTTGCTCGCAAGGCGGGCGACTTCCGCGGCCAGGACATCCCCAAGGGGACGTATACCCTGCGTTACGCATTGCAGCCGCAAGACGGCAACCATATCGGCACTTCGGATACGCGAGACTTTATCTTGCTCCTTCCCGCCACCGAGGATCAGGAACCGGAGGCGATGAGCAAGGAAAAGATGTTTTCGCGCAGCCCCCAAGTCGCGGGCGGAACCCATCCGACCATGCTGAGCCTGCTCTTTCCGGGCGAAGGCGAGGCGCCCGAAATGGTACACGATGAATCGCGCGAGCTGTGGAGCTTGAAGTTTTCCAATCCGACTTCGGCGGGCGGAAAGCAGGGGCGCCTGACTTTGCAGTTGGTGCTTGTGGGCCGAGCCCCCGAGTAACGGCTTTAGCGGCCGCCGCAGTTCTTGTTTTACGGGCCACGTTTGGCTCGCCGGTACATGTGCTCTCGAGCGAAGATGATTGCGCTGCTGATTGCCGGCTGCTTGACCAGCGCGGCGCCGTGCCGTGCCGCGCCGGGCGATGATGAATCGCGCGCGGTTGAGAAGTCGGCAAGCGAGCCGGCGTATCGGACCGAATCGCTGCAGGGGCGCGTCGTGTGGCTGGCCGAAGCGCTGAAGAAGAAGTACGGCATCGAAACCGATCGCGACGCATTGCATGCCAGCGTGGCTTTGGAAACGCGCGACGGGCGCCTGCTGCCGATCGTCAAGGATTTCCGCGGCCGGGGGTTCTTTATCGACCCGCGACTGCGCGAGATGGATCTGGAACTGTTGGTGCGCACGTTCGAAGGCTCGCCGGTGATTCAGGTCGTTCGCGTCTACGCTCTCAAGCCGGACGGCAAGTACGAGCTTGACTACTGGTGCGACATCTGCTCGATTCCCATGTATGAGTTGAAAGAATGCGAATGTTGCCAAGGACCAATTCGCATTCGCCTGCGGTTGTCGGAAGAAGCGGGCGACCATGGTCCGAAGCCCTCGGAAGGCGGCGATTGATGGAGTGCGACGATTCCCAGGAGACGCCGGAGATCGCCTTCGTCGGCGATTTGACCGATAGCGAAGCGGACCTCACGCGCCAGTTGCTGGAGGTTCCGCTCGGCGGCGAGTGTACGCTGTATTTCGACTCGCCGGGCGGCAGCCCTTACTCGGGCATGGCGCTGATGACGACGATGTTGGTGCGCGGTCTGCGTGCAACCGGCCTGGTGACGGGCGAGTGCTCCTCGGCTGCGCTGTGGCCGCTGGCGGCCTGCGGCCGTCGCCTGGTCACGCCGTACAGCGTGCTGTTGTTCCACCCGATGAAATGGCAGAGCGAAGAGAACGTCGGCCTGGCCGAGGCGGCGGAATGGGCTCGGCATTTCGGCCAGCTCGAGACGGACATGGACCGGCTGCTGGCCGAACTATTCGGCGCCAGCCAAGACCAAATCGACCGTTGGATGGCGCCGGGCAGGTACGTCTCCGGACGCGAGTTTGCCGATGCCGGACTGGCGGAGCTGATCGAGCTGAAGCCGCTCCCGCTGCACGAGAAGAACGGCTCCTCGCCGCGGGCCAAAAGTCGAGCCAAAGCGGTGCGCTAAGCCGGGTTATTCAGTAGCCAAGAGATCGTTTGACAAAGCGCTCGACACTACCCCGAAGCGTCAGCGAGGTAAACGCGTTTCTCCCCCTCGCTGACGCTTCGAGTTGGTACGGGCTGCTGAATAATTCGGGCTGACATGCCCAACGATACACGGGGCGATGTCCCGCGTTTGGGGCATGAGGCGGAATTCAGAGAGCCAGCCCATTCGCTTCAGTGGCCGGCTGTGTTGATTCGGGGGGACGGGGGTGGAATGCCGCACTGTCATGATTTCGCCGTTTAATTCACATGGCTTAGGCGGTTCTCGCCCGTCGCGCTTTCCTTCATCGCCAGCCGCTTGGCTCTGCGTTGTATTATTGGCGACGTTTGCCGGCTGCGGCAGAACAGGCGCCGAGCCGCAGGTGGTCGTCTATGTGGCCGTCGATCGGGGAGACGCCGAACCGATCCTCAAGCGCTTCGAGCGGCAGTCGAAGATCCACGTGCGGGCCGTCTACGACTCCGAGGCTGCCAAGACGACAGGACTGGTCGCCCGGTTGCTCGCCGAGCGCCGCCATCCGCGTTGCGACGTGTTCTGGAACAATGAGCTCGTCCAGACGTTGCTGCTCGCCGAGCAAGGGGCTTTGGACCATTACGTTCCGCCCGGCGCCGGCGAACTGCCCGAGGAGTTCAAGGATTCGTCAGGTTTATGGACGGCGGTCGCACAGCGATCGCGAGTGATCGTCTACAACACGAAGTACGTCACCGCCGAAGAGGCGCCGCACAGCATTTTTGATTTGACGCGTCCGGAGTGGCGCGGCAAGGCGGCGATCGCCAATCCGCAATTCGGCACGACCCGCGCTCATGTTGCGGCATTGTTCGCTGCGCTGGGTCCCGAGCGAGCCAGACAATGGCTTGAGGGGCTGGCCGAAAACGAAATTCGCATTGTGGACGGCAATGCGACGGTCAAGAACCTCGTCGCACGCGCCCGGCCGAACGCTTCGCCCGTGTATGTCGGCTTGACCGATACGGACGACGTGATGTCCGGGCTGGCGGAAGGGAAGCCGATTGCCATGATCTATCCCGATCAGGACGGACTGGGAACGCTGAGCATGCCCAGCACCGTCGCCTTGATCCGCGGCGCCCCGCATCTGGACAACGCACGCAAGCTGATCGACTACCTGGCCGGCCGCGAGGCTCAAGCGGCCCTGACGGATTCCGACAGTGGTTACCTTCCGGTGCGCCCGGATCTTGCCGGTTTGGAGGCCAAGCCGCCGGTGAAGAGAATGCAGGTTGCACAGCAGGCCTGGCTGGAACAGTTGGAGCCTGGCAGTCGCTGGACGAACGAGCATTTTCATCCCTGACGGTTCTGGCATGACGGCTTACTGGCTCCGATCGTTGCTCGTCGCGATAACGCTGATTGTTGTCCTGGCGCCGATCGCCGCATTGTGGTTGCCCGGCGCCGGGGAGAGCGTCTACGTGGCGCCGCCTACCGCGCCCGCGGCGCCGATTGGCGGAACGGGCGTTATGCCGCCGAGCGGATGGGGCGCGAACGCGCAATGGCCCGGCCGCCTTCCCTGGCAGATGTTGGCGGCCAGCCTTGCCGTGGCGACGGCGGCGGCGCTGCTGGCCGTCGGCGTGGGAGCGAGCCTGGCCGCGGCGTTGTCTTTGACCGATCTGCCAGGGCGCAGCTTTTGGGCCACTCTGCTGCTGTTGCCGTTCTTGGCGCCGGGCGTTGTCTGGACGCTTGGACAGACCTATTGCTATGGCGCAGGCGGTCTACTGGAACAATGGATCGGCGACGGCGCCCGACCGTGGCTCGCATGGCTCGATCGCGGCGGCTATGCGGGCGCCACGCTGGTGCTGGCCGAAATCCATGCCCCGTTGGCGATGCTGCTTGTGTCGCGCGGCATGCAGAGTCTGCAGCAGTCGGGCTTCGAATCGGCAAGGCTGCACTTTTCCGCAGCCGGCTTGGCGCGTTGGACGGTTGGCGCCGTGCGGCAGGAGCTGGCGGCCGCCTTGCTGCTGACGTTTGCGCTCATCTTGGGCAACTTCACCGTGCCGCACGTGTTGCAGTGTCGCTTGTACCCGATCGAAGTCTACTTGCGGCTGACCAACTATTTGGACAGCGACGGCGCCATCCGCGCGGCAACGGCGCTCGCACTGCCGAGTCTCGGGGCGACAATGTTATTCGCCGTGGCGGAACGGCGGCGGCGGTATGCCAGCGCGGCCGCTGCGCCGGCTTTGCCGAAGATCGAACTTGGCCCAAGCAGATGGTTGCTCGCGGCAGCGCTTGCAACGTACGTCGTCCTGACGGCCGGGCTGCCGGTGGCGGCGATGGTTCAGCAATGCCGCTCCGCCGGCGATTTTGTCGCCGCACTGCAAAGCGCCTGGCCGGAAACAGAAAACACGCTTCATACGGCAGTGGCGGCGGCTGCGCTGGCAGTACTGGGCGGCATGATCGTCAGCGATCGTCTTGCCCGCCGCCCCGGCTTTTGGATGGAAGCGCTGGCGATCTTGCCGCTGGGCGTTCCCGCGCTGGTGCTGGGCATGGCCTACTCGCAGTTTTACAACCGGACCTGGCCCCTCGACCTGGCCGTATTGGGAGACTCGTCTGCGCTATTAGCGTTGGGGTTGGCGGCTCGAGGTTGGCCTTTCGCCACGCGATTGTTGACCGCCGGCCGGCGCCGCATTGCGCCGGAGCTGGAAGAAGCGGCGCAGCTAGCGCGGCTGGGGCGACTTGCCCGCTGGCGTTGGCTCCGCGGTCCGCTGCTGTCAGATCAGGCCGCAGCCGCGGCGGTGCTGACCTTTGTGCTGGCGACCGGCGAGGTCGAAATCAGCCAGATGTTATGCGCGCCGGGCGAAGGCACGTTGGCGTTGCGGCTGTTCACCTTCCTGCACTTCGGTCCGACCCATGTCGCGGCCAGCCTGGCCTTGCTGCAATTGGCACTGGCGACTCTGCCCGTGTGTGCCTATTGGCTGTTTACAAATCGTCATCTACATGTCGTTTAAAGCTCCAACCACGGTGCGGCGAGCCGAGGCCGTAGCGGAATTCGTGAGAATTCCGGGCGCTTCGCATGGCTCGCAATGCGCTTTTGCCGTTTGCAGCGCCCATGCCGCATGCCGGTATCTTCACAGATTCCGCTACGATGGGGCGCATCAGCGGCTGAGGAGTCATGCTCCATGAACGCCGCTCTTCGATGCGTGGACGTGGTCAAGCGCTTCGGCGAGTTTGCGGCGCTCGACGGGGTCGAATGGTCCGTACCCGCAGGCCAGGTCGTGGGCCTGATGGGCTCGTCCGGCGCCGGCAAGACGACACTGTTGCGAATTCTTGCCGGGCTGAGCAGATGCACGTCGGGCAAGATCGAGTTTCCGGACTCTCTAAGCGGCAGCGTGCCGCGTGTCGGCATGGTGTTTCAGAACCTGGCGTTGTGGCCCCACTTGACGGCGCTGCGGCATTTGACGTGCGTTCTTTCGCAACGCCCGCGCTCCGAGCGCCGTCGGCAGGCCGAAGCGATGCTGGAGGAAGTCCGGCTGCCGCCGATGGCCTGGAACCGTCGTCCCGACCAGCTCAGCGGGGGAGAGGCCCAGCGACTGGCCTTGGCGCGGGCCTTGGCCGCCGAACCCTCGGTCTTGTTGTTGGACGAGCCGCTCGCGCATCTCGACGCCGCGTTGAAGAACGACTTGCAGACATTGATTCTGCGTCTGGCGGAAGCCAACGGAATTACGCTGATCTACGTCACGCACGCCTGGGCGGAGGCGGCGCAGCTTTGCTCGCAGATTGCCGTGCTTGACCGGGGGCGCATGGCACAGTCGGCCGCGCCGGCGGAACTGTTCTTTGCGCCGGTCAACCGGCAGACGGCCTTGCTGTCGGGACCGCTCGTTGAGTTGCCTCGGTCGTGGTTTCAAGCCGGCGCCATCGCCTGCCAAGCCGAAACGCCGGCCAGCGTTTCCATTCTGCCAAGCGAGGAATGCATTTCGGTCCGACCGCAACAACTGCGATTGACGATCGTATCGGAGCGCAATTGTTGGCGCATTACCAAGGTCTGCCCAACCGGCGCCGGCTGGGTCGCGAAGGTGCAGAATGGCGACTGCAGCTTGGAGTTGCTGCTGCCTGAGCCTCCGGCGTCGAGCGAGATGGGGGTCGAAATCTGCAGCGTAGCGCAGGCAGCGGGGCAGGCGTCGTTGCACTTGACCGGCGCCTGTGCTACAAGCAACGTCTGTCAAGAGAATTCCGGTTCGTGACCGCATTCGCGGCGGCCCAGAAGGCTGCAGAACCGGGCGAACGAAATCAGTCGGCCGGCGGTTCCGGCCTTGTTTCAAGAAAGCGGCGCGCGTGGCAGTCGGCGGAAAGGACAATCTGGTTGGCATCGATCTGGGAACGACTTTTTCCGTCATCGCCCAGCTTGATTCGAAGGCCAATGCCACGACAATCCCCAACAAGGACGGCGATCCGCTGACGGCCAGCGCCATCTACCTCGACGGCGATACGGCCGTGGTTGGCAAGGCCGCCAAGCAAGCGGCCGCGGTCGATGCCGGCAAGGTGGCCCAGTTCGTCAAGCGAGACATGGGGCAGCCGGTCTACAGCCGCCGCGTGGCGGGACGCTTGTTCCGGCCGGAGACCTTGTCGGCGATTATTCTCCGCAAGCTCAAGCAAGACGCCGAACGACGGATCGGGCCGATCTCCAAGGCCGTGATTACCGTCCCAGCCTTCTTTGACGACACTCGCCGCAAGGCGACGGAAGACGCCGGCCGGATTGCCGGGCTGGACGTGATTGACATTATCAACGAGCCGACCGCGGCGGCGTTGGCCTATGCTATTGAGGGGCAACGCTCCGGCAGCGGCCCCGCCGCGGCGCTCGACGTGCCCGGGGGTTCGCTTACGGCGTTGGTCTATGATCTTGGCGGCGGCACTTTCGACGTCACCGTCGTACGGCTGGCCGCCAAGCGATTTGAAACGCTGGCGACCGACGGCGCCGTGCAGTTGGGCGGCAAGGACTGGGACGAGAAAATCGTACAGTACGTTGCCGAAGAGTTCCGCCGGCGCCACGGCATCGATCCATTGGCCGACGAGCAGCGGCGAGACGCCCTGGCGGCGCTGGCTGAACGCAGCAAGATTCTGCTGAGCGATCTGCCTCAAACGCCGATCGAATGTTTCCACCAGGAACACGCGTTGAATCTGGTCCTGACTCGCGAGCAATTCGAGGAACTGTCAAGAGAGTTGGTTGCTCAAACGCAGATCGTCTCGGAACTGGTGGTGCAACAGGCGAAGTTGAATTGGGGCCAGATTGACCGGGTGTTGCTGGTGGGCGGCTCGACGCGAATGCCGATGATTAAGGAAATGCTTGGCCGCGTAGCCGGCAAGGAGGCGGATGACGGGCTCGACGCCGATCAGGTCGTAGCCCGAGGCGCCGCGCTGCACGCCGGGATTGTCGCTGCCAAGGGGCGCGAGTCGGACCTGGCCCTCGACGAGTCAGGCGCAGATGACCTGAAAGACGTTGTCGTGCTGAACGTCAATGCGCACAGCCTGGGGGTCGAAGCGCTCAAGGGGGATCGCTACGTCAATGCGGTTCTGATACCGAAGAACACCCAGTTGCCGTACGCGGCCAGCCGCGTGTTCCATTTGACCCAGGCCGGCGCCACGCGCGTCCGCGTCAAGGTGCTCGAGGGGGAGTCGCCCGTCGCGGCCGATAACATCCAGATCGGCGAGTGCCTGGTGAGCCAGCTTCCGCCGCGGCTGCCAGCCGGATCGCCGGTGCAAGTGCGGCTGAGCTACGGCGAAAACGGCCGCATCAGTGTGGTGGCCCTGGACATGACCGGCGGAGCGTTCGCCCATGCCGAGATTCAGCGTGAATACGGCCTGACCGATGACGACATTGAGCGCGAGGCCGAATTTGTCAATCGGCTCAAGATTCGCTAGGTTATTCGCTTCCCGCGTTCGCAATGCAATCCGCTGGCTGAAGTATGCCGTTCATCGCCCAATGTCCCTACCCGAGTTGCCGAAAGTATCTGCTGCTCGAGGATGCGGTGCGCGGTGAGACGGTCGCGTGCTTGCTTTGCAAACAGCCGATCCAGGTCAGTCGCTCAAAGCCGGGCGAGCCGCCGACGGTGTCGATGGCCGCGGCGCCGAATGCCGCCGGCGTTTCGTCCGCTCCGCCTAAGCGCCGATACGCCTGTCCGCAGTGCGGCGCCGCGTTGATGGCTCCGGCAGCGGGTGCGGCAGGACTGAAAGTCCGCTGCGGCAAATGCGGTCACGTGTTCGTGGCCGACTGAATCAGCGGGCGCGATTTTGGAACTCAAAGTCGGCTTTCGCTCAGCGAAAGCACGTGCATTCGCGGAGCGAAAGCCGACTATCGTTCAACTTTCCGGTAGCTCAGCGAGCATGCGCTGAAGGCGTTCCAGTGGCAGACCGACAACGTTGGACTCGCTCCCTGACAAGATCTCCAGCCAGCCGAGACGATCCTGGTAGCCGAAGGCGCCGGCTTTGCCTTCCCAGAGTCCGCTGGCCAGATACTCTTCGATTTGCTCTGCCGACAGCGGGTGCATGCGCAACACCGTGCGATCGACTTCAACTCGCGGTTCGCCTTCTGGCGTCTGCCAGAGGCAAATGCCGCTGTATACGCGGTGTTCGCGGCCGCGCAGCAGTTCGAGCATTTCGCGAGCGTGCCGTTCGTCGCCCGGTTTGCCCAGGATCTGGCCTGCGCATTCCGCCACGGTGTCGCAGGCGAGGATCAGGCCCTGCTCGCCCCGTTGTTTCACGTCGGCCGCCTTTTGGTACGCGAGGCGGGCCACCAATTCAGGCGGAGTTTCGCCGCTGCACATGCCGCATTCTGCTTCTGGATGCGGCGGCACGATGCGAAAACGGTATCCCGCTTCTGTCAGCAATTCACGGCGACGCGGAGAGCCGCTGGCGAGAATCAGTTCGATCGCTTCAGTCATGGGACAGGACGTTCCAGGCGAGGGCGACTCGTTGGCGGCGCCCAGGGGTGCTATGATCTATCAACTTCGACGGCTTGAAAGTCGGCGGCGATGACAAAGGCGGACAAACCGGCGAATCGGACCGATCGGATCGGGCGGCCATGGCCGCCGGGCGTTGGCTGCCCGACTTGTTGCCGGAAAGTCGTCGCGATCACCGCAAGCTCGCGGCCGCTCGCCGCATTGTAGGTAGCCAGCCGGATACCGAACAGGTCGTCCGCTCGCTGCCGACTTTTTGATTACAGACCGGACCGCATGCAACCGCCGCCGTTTCAAATTCTTTACGAAGACAATCATCTCCTGGCCGTAGTCAAACCGGCGGGACTGGCGACCATGGGCGTGGCGGAAGGAGAGCCGAGTCTTCTTTCGGCGGCTAAGGACTATATCAAACGCCGCTACCAAAAGCCGGGCAATGTCTATCTCGGCGCCATGAGTCGGTTGGACGCGCCCGTTTCCGGTTTGGTGTTGTTCGCCCGCACCTCCAAGGCCGCCGCACGGCTGACGGAGCAGTTCCGCACGCGGGCGGTCGACAAGACCTACTGGGCCGTCGTTTCCGGACATCCGCCTGCGGAACAATACTGCGTTGATTGGTTGATCAAGGACGAACGGCATCGAAAGATGCACCGCACGGCGGAAGGCCGCCCCGGCGCTCAGGAAGCCCGGTTAAGCTATCGTCGCTTACAACAGATCAGGCAGAGTTGGCTGTTGGAGGTGAGTTTGGAGACGGGGCGCAAGCACCAGATTCGCGTGCAGCTTTCGGCTCGCGGAACGCCGATCATCGGGGATCGAAAATACGGCAGCCAGGAACCGTTTCCCGCGGGAATTGCATTGCACGCCCGGCGGTTGCGGTTCACGCACCCAACGCTCGGCGAACCGCTCGAACTCGTTGCGCCGCTGCCTGCTTCATGGCGCAAGCTCGGGATCGACGAATCCCACAATGCCGTCGGATAAGGCGAGCGGGCAATTCCGTGGCGACGCCCGCGGAAAAGACGCGAGAAGCTGCCGCGGCGCAATAAGTCATTAGCATTTCATCATTTGCGGCAGACGCCCGGGCCGCGGAGCCAGGGCGAAACAAGCGCTGCGACGGGATGAATCGATTTTTCCGAGTCCAGGCGTTTTTCCGGGAACCATTCGGTCCATTTGGGTCTCCAAAGCTTAGGATTCCGTCAGGTGGACGTGAAAAGCCGCCGCGCATGCGCCCGCCGCTTGGCGCGGCTGGCTGGAGCGCGGTAAGGTGGATGGAAGAGAAGGGACTG
>DASZUP010000862.1:0-11754 GCA_035547635.1 Pirellulales bacterium | reverse complement strand
GGCAAGTCAAGCTGACGGCGCCGTATGATTTTGAAGCTCAGCTCGAGATCGCCGCCTTCGACCTGGCGGGAATCAAAGGCTTGCCCGAAAGTTTGCGGCCGGCCGTCGACGTCGGAGGCGACGTCAATTCCTCGCTGCGCGCCAGCGGCACGCTGGACCCCTTGCGTCTGGAAGCGAAAGGCGGCCTGTCCGCGGCCCGCTTGCTGCTGGCCGGCGCCAAGATCGACTCGCTCTCGCTGCATTTCGCCGTCGACGAAAAGGCCGTGCAACTTAGCGATCTCGACGTGCGGCTTTACGAAGGAACCATTCGCGGCGCCGCCACATTGCCCCTCGTTGCTACGGCGGCCGGCAGTGCCGGCGTGAACTTTGAGAATCTCAACTTCGGCCGCCTGGCCGCCGACGTGGGCAAACTGCCCGTCAAGGTGCAAGGCATCTGCCAGGGGAAGCTGGACGTGGAGATCCCGCCCGGACGGCTGGAGCAGATCGCCCTGTGGGAATGGCACGCCTCGTTGGACGCGCCCGAGATTGACGTGAATGCCGTTCGCATTGGGAAGGTTCGGGCGCGAGCCGACTATGTCGACGAGTCGCTCGATTACGATGCCCAGGGGGACCTGCTCTCCGGCGCCTGGCAGCTCAGCGGCGTCTGGCGCCCGCCCAGCGAAAACGAGCGCAACGGAGTCAATCAAGGCCAACTGCAGATTCAAAGCGTGCAGCTCGGCCAACTCGGCCAGATCCTCCGCCAGTTCGGCAAGCTGAGCTCGTTGTCGGGCTCCTTCAATGCGAGGCTCGACTATCGCCACGACGAGCAAACCGGCTGGCCGGTCGGCGACGGCACGTTCGAGATCGACTCGCTGCGCGCCAATGGCGTCGCCTGGACCAATCGCGTGCTAGGCTCGCTGCGCGTAGCGCGCAATCAAATTACCGTTGAGGAGCTGACCGGTTCGGTCGCCGGAGGCTTTTTGCGGGCCAGCGGCGTGCTTTATCTCAGCCAGAACCAGCGCGGCCGGTTTCGTGTTTCGCTCTCCGGCGCCGACCTGGCGCAGTTGATCGCCGCGTTGGCGCCCGACGTGCCAGGCGTTAGCGGCGTGGCCGACGCGGATCTGCTCGTCTTCGTCGGCGGGGGCCGACCGTGGCAGATTGATGGCGATGCCTCCGTCCGCAACGCTGAGTTTGCAGGAGTATCGGTCGGCGACATCCGAGCGCCGCTCGAGGGCCGCTTCGATCCGGGCTCCGGCCACGCAGAGCTGCAGATCCGCAATGCCTCGGCCCAGATCGCGTTCGGGCGGCTGACCGCCAGCGGTTCAGCCAGACTGTCCGGCACGCTGCAACTCAAGGGGAGCGGCAAGTTCACCAATCTCGATTTGCGCCAACTGTTGCGAGGCAGTTCCGTCGCCGGCCGCTTCGGCACAGGCAAAATCACCGGAGACTTTACGCTGGCCGGGCGCGACGTGCGATCCGTCAACGACCTGACGGGAACCCTGCAAGCCGAGCTGCGCAACACGCAAGCGGCCGCGCTGCCTTTGATGCAGACGCTGCAGTCGTACGTGGCCGGCGGCTTGACCGGTTCCAGCCGCTTTGGAACGGGCGACGTCCGCGCCCGGCTGTCGCGCGGCGTCGTCCGCGTCGAACGGCTGTCGCTCAGCAGCCCGAGCGTGCAGGTTTATGCCGACGGCAGCGTGTCGCTTGCCGGGCGATTGAATCTCAGCGTCACGGTCCGAACGGGCCAGCAGAATACGACGCCGGCGCTGTTGCTGTTGGCCGCCAGGCTCTCCGTGCTCGTTTCTCCGCCGATCGGCCTGCTGCTGGAAGCAAACCAGTTTTTGGCCAACCAGGTCGTCTATCTGGAAGTCACCGGAACCATTCATTCGCCCACCATTCGCGTGCGCGCGCTTCCGTTGCTCCAGGAAGAAGCGATTCGCTTTTTCCTGCTCAGTGCGCCGCTGCCCTGATCTGGCCCTCGCTCGAGAAGCATGTCCGGCGACAAGCGAGCGGGCGGCGAGGGGGGCCACGGTCCCTAAAGTCTGCCAAGCGGCATCGCTCCAGTTTGCCTGATCGTCATGTCACGCATAGCCGACCCCCTGCCTGGCAGCCTGGCCGAACGGATTTGATTCGTGTGCGGATTTGCGCCGAGATACGGAAGAGCAGGGCAGTGACGAAATCAGCGGATGAGCACGCATTATGAGATCGGGGGGTCGCAGCATGGGATCGTCTATTACTGCCTGCGTGCGAGGTATCGTCCGCGGCGGTTTGCTCGCTTTTGTGGCCTGTATGGCCGGCTGTTCCAGTAGCGGCGGAACCTTCACCTTGTTTCCTACGGGCGACTATCTCACCAAAGACACGAAGTTCGTGCGCAACCCTGTGCCGAGCAGCGTGCCGGCCCCGCGTGAGCTGCAAAAGGTGGTGCTGCCTTCGTACATGATTCAGCCGGGAGACCAGTTACTGGTGGAACCGGTCAATATCGACTCGCAGCTCAGATTCCCCGCCGACCAGACGGTGATGCCTGACGGAACGATCGACCTCGGGCGGTTCGGACGTCTGATCGTGGCGGGCAAGACGATCGAAGTCATCGAGGCCGACGTCGCGGCGGCCATCCGCGCCGTGGAGCCGCGCTCCGAGGCGATCAACGTGCGGCTGGTCAATCCGCAAAGCGCCGTCTACTACGTGCTGGGCGAGGTCAATTCGCCCGGCTCCTATCCTCTGATTGGCCGCGAGACGGTTCTCGACGGCATTCTGGCGGCAGGCGGTTTGAACGACCGCGCCTCGCCGTGCAATATCATTCTCAGCCGCCCCACGCTGCCGTCCGGCTGTCGCATCGTGATTCCGATCTGCTACCGCCAGATCACCCAACTGGGCGACACAACGACGAACTTCCAGTTGATGCCGGGCGACCGGATCGTCGTCGCCACGCGCACGTTCTGCGAAAGCCTGCTGCCGTGCCGGCGTTCCTGCCAGTTCTGCAAGGGGCTGCAATGTCCCTGCCCGCCGAGTTCGGCCGTATTTCCCGCCACGACCATCTACGACGTGCCGAACTGGGAGGAACCGCTGCCCCCGGGGGCCGTCGAGGCGACGGACGAACCGGTGATGCCGCGAATATCGCGACGGACAGCGGACGGCGCCGCCGTAAAACGCTAGAGACGCACGCCGGCCAACTCGCTAGAATGCCGCCCTTCTCAGGGGCGGTTCGCGGCTTGAGGGAACGTCAACGTCGCAGCCGCTCGTCGCCCAAGCTTTCGACGACGCGGAGCGAGGTGCATGGATCGCCGCCGGCTCGCCACAATTCTCAGTGCAGTCGCAATCTGCGGGATTCTCGCGCCCACTCGGAATTTAAACGCGGCGCCTCCTGCCGCTGCTAGCACGCCGCAAGGCAGTGCTCCCGCCGCCAAAGGAACCGCCTGGTCCTGGCTGAAGGGAAAAGCCGCCGAGTTGCTGCCAGCCCCTTCAGCAGCGGGCAAAACGTCCGCGCCAGCCTCGCTCGGCGTCCAGACTCCGCCCGCCGATCAGGCAGGGTCGATGGCCCATTTTTCCTGGACCTTCGCCGACGTCGAAGCGACGACCGTCGTCGAACGCCTGGCCTCTTATGGCGTGCAGTTGCCGGTCGAGGTCCAAGGCCGGATGACCATCGCCTTGACCGTCGGCGTGCCGTGGAAGTCGCCGCTGACCAGCGGCGAGTACGAACTGGACGGCACTCTGAAGTCCGCCCGGCTGACGGTAGCGGGGGTCGCAGTGAGCAATGTCTCAGCCCGACTGAAACATGATCAAGGCTGGCTGACGCTGGAACACCTCAAGTTTGAAGTCGTCGATGCAGCCCATCCCCAGCACGCGGGCGCCGTCAGCGGCAGCGCCGAGATGCAACTCACGCCGCCGGGCGACTTGACGGCCCGGCTGATACTCGATCGCGTTCCGTTGGCCGAAGCGCGAGCGCTATTGTCCGACTTGGAAATCGATCTGTCAGGCCAGGCCAGCGGACGCGCCGAGGCGCGCGTGGCCGTCGACCGCGTACACGATCGTTCCGCCTGGCGGGTGCGCGGCAACGTGTCGACTCACGCCTTGCAAACCGCCGGCTTGCCGCCCGTTTCGTTGCAGGCCGAGTTGGACCTGGACAAAGGCGTGCTGCAGGCGCGGCGATTGACGGGCGAAGCCGAACATACCCGGCTCACGGGCTCCGGACGCTTGAACATTGTTTCGCCGTTCGATTATTCCGCCGACTTGCACCTGGCTACCGGCAAGCTCTCTCATCTGAACGGTTTGCCGGAAGAATTGAAGCTGCCGCTGGAGATCCGCGGCAGCTTTGGCGCCGCGGTCCGCTTGAACGGCTCGCTGGGCCGCAATGTCCATGCAGCCGCCGGCACGGTCACGGCGCCGGCCTTGTTGCTGAAGGGCGTAACGCTGCAGCAGCTCCAATTCAGTTTCGACGCTAACCAGGAACGTTTGCACATTCATCCGTTGAACGCCGGCGTGTACGACGGCCGCATCGATCTTTCGCTGGCCATGCCGTGGGGCGGATCGGACGAGGTCAAGGCCGGCTTGCGCTGGAGCCGTCTGCCGGTCCATCGCCTGGCCCGCGATGCCGCCGGCATTGATTCCGCGCCGCAGGGCGCCAGCTCCGGCGAGTTGCAGTTGCGTCTGCCAGCCGGAAAGTGGACGCAGCCGGAAACCTGGCATGCTCACGGAAAGATCGATCTCCACGAACCGGCGGCAGCCGAGCGCGCGCAGACGCTGTTCTTGCCCCAAGCCACAGCCAGCGTGCATCTGCACGCCGGCCAGTTGCAGATTCGCGATCTCTCCCTGGCGTCCGGGGCCTCGCGGCTGACCGGCTCTGCGGAATTACAGATCGGTTCGCCTTTCGCCTACCGGCTCAATCTGCAGGCGACCGAGGTCGATCTTGCCCTGGCCGAACCGCTGGTAAAGACCTGGAACTCTGAAGCTCGACTGGGCGGGCGATTGACGGCCTCGGCGGATTTGGAAGGCAGTTTGAGCCCCTTGCGGATTAACGGACGCGGACAGGTCGACGCAAAGCAGACGCGGTTCGGCGAATTGCAGATGAATCGGCTGCGGTGGCAATTCGTCGCCGACCCGCACCGGTTGGAAATTCTCCAGTTGCAGGCGGAACTGTACGGAGGACGCCTCGACGGCGACTTGCGCATCGGCCTTTCGCAGCGCGATCCGAGCGAAGCAATGCTCCAGTGGCGGCAACTGGATCTGAAATCGCTTTTGCACGCGACGTCTGCGGCGACGATCGACGTCGCCGGCGCGGCGAGCGGCAAATTTCATGGTGCGGCCCCCGCCGGAAAGTTGTTCGAGTTGAGAGCCTGGCAGGGACAAGCCGGGCTGACGATCCCCGACCTGGCGCTGGCGGGAATGCCCGCCCTCCACGTGGAGCTCGACGCCAGGGCCGTCGCGGGCATGTTGACGCTGGCGAAGTTCTCGGCGCACCAGCCAGGCGGAGCGGGCCAGCCTTCGACGTCCGTGCAAGCCACCGGCGCTCTCGAGCTGGCGGCGCCCTTTGCGTTTCGAGCCGCCGTGCGGGTGGACGAATTCGGACTGGCGTCGCTCGCGGCCCTGCCGCAGGGCGCGCGTCTGCCGTTGGACGTGCGAGGCAAGCTCTCGACGCGCTTCGAAGCGGACGGCGTACTGGCGCCGCTGGCCGTCTCGGCGCAAGGCGCAGCCCACGCGTCGAAGTTGCTGCTCAACTCCGCGGAGCTCGACGCGCTGCACTTCGATTTTCTGTTGGAGCCCAAATCGCTGCTGCTGGAGTCGATTGCCGCGTCGTTTGACGGCGGCCAGGCCGCCGGCGAACTGCTATTGCCCCTGGCTGATGACGTCGCCGGACGGGCGAACATGACGCTCGAACAAGTCGACCTGGGCCGGTTGTTAGGCGGGCTGGCGCGGTTGCCGGTGCGAATTGCAGGCCGAGCCGATGCGATGCTCGACGCGCAAATTCCGCCGGGGCAGTTGGCGAACATCGGCGAGTGGAACGTGCTGGCGTCGCTGGATGCCGCCCACATTGCCGCCGATTCGATTCCCTTGGGCGGCGTTCATGCGCGGCTGACCAGCGGGCAGGAGCGGGTCCATTATCGTCTCACTGGCCAGGCATTCGACGGCAAGCTGGATCTGAACGGCGAGTGGCGCCTGCCCGATGCGGCGCATCCTAAGGGGATCAACCACGGCAGGCTCACGCTTGAAAAGCTGCAACTGCGCCGCGCGGGGGAGCTGCTCCGCCGGCACGGCTCGCTCGAATCGCTCGACGGCATGGCCAGCGTCGAATTCGACTACGAACACGACGACGAGAGCGGGCTGCCGCTGGGCGCCTGCCGGTTGTCGGTCGACGACGTTCGCTTCAACGACGAACGACTGGCGGATCGGGTGCGGGTTGCCGCCCGCTTGACGGGCGATCGGATCGAACTGGAACATGCGACGGGCGAGTTGGCCGAAGGCCGTTTCACGATGCGCGGCGTCACGCACCTCTCGCACAACCCTCATGGCGAGTACGAAGCCGAGCTGTACGGGGCCGAAGTCAAACGCCTGCTATTCGCCTGGCCTGCCTTGGCCGTTCACAGCCGCGGCGCCGCCGATCTTGCCTTGCGGTTTTATCATTCCCGCGGCGAGTCATACCGCATCCGCGGCAACCTGCGGGCTCGCGAAGGAGAGATTGGCGAATTGCTGCTGCGTAATCTGCGGACGCCGATCGAAATCAACATCGATCCCTACAGCGGGCGCCGCGAACTGCACTTGCGCGGCCTGGTGATCGAGATCTCTCCGGGCCGCATCTCGGGCGACGTGCGCATTGTGTCGGAGAACCAGCTGCAATTGGACGTCAAAGGCCAGTTGACCAACGTTCATTTGCAGAAGGCGATTCGCCATTCTCCGCACCGCCCGAAGGCGACCGGCCGTGTTTCCGGCACATTCCAATTCAGCGGACGCAACGTGCGCTCGGTGCGCGACCTGGACGGCCGCGTCCAGGCCCAACTTCGCGATGCGCGGGGCTTGCCCGGCATGGACGAGGCGAGCAATCATACCAGCGGCGGCTTGAGCAGCGCCACGCAGTTCAACGAGGGCGAGGTTCGCGCGACGGTGTCTCGCGGCGTGGTCCGCTTTGAACGCTTGTCGCTGGCCGGAAAGAACACGCAGGTTTATGGCACCGGGCAGGCGGCGCTTGGCGGCCGGCTTGATATGGAAGTGACGGTCAACACCAATCTGCTCAACCCCGCCGCTCAAGGGGCGCTCTCGCTGGCGACCCAGCTCTCGCTGCTGGCCGCCCCGCCGCTGGCGTTGCTGCTGGAAGCCAACCAGTTCCTTTCCAACCAGGTCGTGCATCTCAAAGTCAGCGGCACGGTGCGTTCGCCGTCGATTCACGTCCGCCCCTTGCCGCTGTTGGGCGAGGAAGCCGTGCGTTTCTTTCTGATGCAAGCGCCGGAGCCCTGACGAGCCCGCGGCGCCGCGCTAATCGGCGCCGCCCGCACGTTTGTTTTGTCGCGGCTTTTCGCTGCGGCCGGAGAGACTCGCATCTCCGCCATGCGCGACGCGCTGACGCAATTTTTCCGCGTCGCTTGCGCAGTCTACGTCGATTTCCGCGCTCGGCAAGTCGAAAACACAAATCGGGCAGACGACCGCGCTGGCTGCGCCTTGCCTGCGGCGTCTGGAAGTCGCGGCGCCTGCGCCCGGATGAACGACCCCTTGCGGCGCCGCCACGCTGCGGAGAGGAGACGCTTTTGATGTACTGCCTGCGCAAGCTCCTACGTTCCAGCGCCGCTTGTCTGGGACTGCTCTGTTGGACGGTTTCTCTGGCCGGCTGTTCGAGCTCGTTCACGCTGTTCCCGTCCAGTAACATTCTGCTGCGCGAAACGAAGGAAGTCCGCCGCCGCGTGCCCGGCTGCGTACCGGCGTCGCGGGAATTGAACAAGACCGTGCTCCCCTCGTACCTGGTGCAACCGGGCGACACGCTGCTGGTCGAGCCGGTCTCTCTCGATTCCGAGTTGCGGTTTCCCGCCGACCAGACGGTGCTGCCCGACGGCTCGATCGACCTGGGTCGGTTCGGCAAGCTGATTGTGGCCGGAAAGACGGTCGAGCAGATCGAAAGCGACGTCGCCGCGGCGGTCAAAGAGGCCGAGCCGAAGGCGGAAGAGATCAACGTCCGCCTGGTCAATCCGCAGAGCGCGGTCTACTACGTGCTGGGCGAAGTCAGCTCGCCCGGCTCGTTTCCCTTGATCGGCCGCGAGACCGTGCTGGACGGCATCCTGGAGGCGGGCGGCCTGACAGACAAAGCGTCGCAGTGCAATATTATCTTGAGCCGTCCCAGTTCGCCCTGTTCCTGCCGAACGGCTATCCCGATCTGTTACCGTCAGATCGTGCAACTCGGCGATACGACCACCAACTTCCAGTTGATGCCGGGCGATCGGATCTTCGTGGCGACGCGCACGTTAAGCGAGCAGCTCTTCTCCTGCCTGAACCCTTGTGCCTGTTGCAAGGGCGCGCAGTGCCCCTGCCCGACGGCGGCCGGAGCGATTTCTCCGCCGGTCACGTCGTATTCCGAACCGGCCGGCGCCGAGACGACGATCGTGGAAACGCTCGAAGCGCCTGCGGCCGAGCCGGTCGGCGCCATCATCAGCGAAAGGATCGAGGCCGCTCGTCCCGAGGAATTGCCTTAGCCGCGGCGCCGCCCTCGCCTGCGGCAACGTAAGCGTCTATCGGGCGATGTTGGTTGGGGCGTTCGGCCGAAAGTACCCTTCTGCTTTCGCCGAAGTTACAGCGTTTCAACGCGCCGCTTCCCCGTTTCCTTTTGCCGGGTGCGAAAGCGCCTTGTAGCGGCGCATCAACTCTTCGACGGCGTCGTCGCTGTCGTCGACGTCCAGAGCCAGCCAGTCTCCTTCGACTCCGCGTTTGGCCACACGGATGCCGGCGGCCAGTTTGCCGCGATGGTCTCCGCCGGCGCGGTCGGCAGCGACCAGGGCGACCATCAACCGATCCGCGAGCGAGCCAGTTGTTTCCTCATACGCCTGGGCCATGCCCGTCACGACTTTGCGGCCGGCGAGCGTATTGCCCTGGCAAGCGTAAAAGCGGCCCGTCATGGCGCCCCAGTAAAGACTTGTTCCGGCCGCCGCCGCCGGATTGCGATTGGCAGCTCGGCCTTGCATGTCGATGATCGCCAGTTGCCGCTGGTCTTGCTGCGGATCGTCTTTCAACAACTCCGCCAGCACCGCTTCGGGCAGCTTGCCTGCGCCCAGCAGATCGAGCGCCCGCGGCCCATACTTCGGCACGTGATAGTGCTGCGTACAGAACGCGCCGACGCCCGCACGCACATACGGCACGACCTTGCCGACCGCCGGGTACTTGCTGGCCACCGCAGCCCCGCAAACGCCCGACTCCGGATCGACCGCTACAATCGAAAACGTCGCCGACAATTGGCCGCCAGCGTCGGGCGCTCCGCCAAGCTCCCGCTCGCCGGCTGTTGCCGAACAGGCTAACAACAACACGATCAGACCGAACCAACGCCAGCTCATTTTTCGTCTCCTTGAAGTACGGCGGTTCGCTTCTATCCTACGCTCCGGTTTAGTAGGAAGGAACGGGCTGCCTGCTTCGATACGTGGTTTCTGTAGCGGAAGTTAGCGACATCCGCCGCTCTCGCAGTTCGCCGGCCGCAATTCCCTGCCGAGCCCTGGACGTTGTCACGCGTTTTAGCAATGGTAGATTCTGACGCATAACACGTCGCAGTCGGCTTGAGCGTGGCCCTCGCAGTCGGTTGCGGTCAGGCAACGCTGCTTAAAGGGCGGACGAGTTCAACGACGCGCACTTGGAATTAGAGGAGATTGCTCTAATGTTCCGTAGCCGGCTTCAACGCGCGATCGATCGCGGCATGAAACCCGAAGGCGACCTCTCCGAGGAACTTGGCAAGCTGGAAGATTACCAGATCCGGTCGCGCAAAGACGGTCGGGCGATTTGCGCGGCGCTGCGTGAGCTGCGTGAAAATCGCTCTGATGGAAAAAGTCTCACATCGTCACTGCACTCCCTGACGGGGCTCTTTCAGGACGTGGAGAGCAGAGACGTCCCGGCCTTCGAAGTGCTCTATACGGAAGGCTTGCCTGAACTTATTCGCCTGGCTAATGCCGGGCTCCAGCAGCCCGACGAAGAAGAGACCGACGACCTGTTATTCGTGCTGAAGGTACTGGCGATGTACGGATCGCGCGAGGGGGCGGAGACGGTTGCGGCGGCGGCACGGCGGCCTCTCAAGCCGGACGCGTATATGTGGCACCCGATCATGTCGTGCTTCGCTGCAGGTCATCCGCATGCTGAATTCGTGTTTCAGGCGTTGAGCGATCCGCTGCCAACGGACTTTCTCGCCGTAGCGCTGCTCGACGCCGCCAACCAGGCGGCGCGCGAAAGCGGACTTGAGCATCATCCGTTTGATTCCGAACCGGGCTGGCAGCGTTTGGAGGCCTGTCTGCAAGATCCAGTCTCGGAACACTTCAGCTACGCGCACAGCGCAACGGCCGCACTCCCCTTCATGACAAACCCGCCGCGCGATCAACTGCTGGCGTTGGCGATGGACCATGCAGACGCCGGCGTGCAGATGGAAGCGGCGTGGGCCTCCGCGAAGCTTGGCCGCGAAGCCGGCTTGAGAATTCTCGCCCGATACTGTCTGGACGTGAACCAGTCCGATACGGCCCGGCATTACCTGGCCGAACTCAATCGTGAAGACCTTATCCCGCCCGAAGCAAGCGATCCTGCGTTTCGCGCCGAGGCGGATTTCGCTGCATGGTTGGCTCATCCCAACGAGCTTGGCCAGCCTCCCGATGAGTTGGAGATTGTCGACCATCGCACGCTCGAATGGCCGCCTGGGCGCGAGCCGAAACCGTTCTGGCTGATTCGCTATCTGCTGCGCGACCGGACGGGCTTGCAAGAAGACGACATCGACTGCGGTCTCGTCGGGAGCATGACCTGGTGCTTCTTCTCCTATAGGATGCACGAGCGCCCGCCCGAAGACGCATATGCTATCCACTGTTATTGGGAAATGCAGCACGCACGCCTCATCGACGAGGTCGAAGCCGAGGAGGCAGCGGAGTACGCCGATATGCTCAGTCAATGGCAAGGCGCGCCGCTGCAACGAGCGGAAATCATCCACGTCGCCACGCTTTCACGAAAGCTGAATTATCCGACGAAGCGGGTGGCTCTTGCCTCAGCCGCGTTGAACGGGCAAGAAGGTTGGGCCGTGCTCGATGGCCCTGCGAGCGTCTGGTATCCAAAGTCCGAGCAGCCGGAGGACTCGCCCGGGCGCGTTGTGTTGATGATCCACGTGGGGCGGCAGCTACTCGGCTTCGACGGGGCGCCGGACCGGAAGAAGTATCTTGTCAGCGATCGCCCTCAACGCCCGCCGGAACGGATCGTGGCGGCGTACGAAAAGCTCCTTGACGAGGCTGCGGGAAGTGAACTTGAAGGGCTGAAGAAGTTGCTCGACGGCTGGGGTTTGCTGTCCAAACATTTCGACGACTACGTAGAGGCGCTGGCGACTCTGAAGAACGCGGCCAAGGCCGACGCGCTGACCCAAGCCTACGAGCAATTCCTGCATTTCGCGGAACAGGCGGACGAGTCGGTTCGCCGCGAGGTTTATGGCCGGACCAGCGTGCTGCGCGATGCGTTTGACGATTATATCGGCGCGCTGATTTCAGACGGTCGCGCTGCGGAAATCGGCGCGTTGATTGCCCGTTTTGCTCCGCACTGGGAAAACAATGCCGGCTACAGCCGACTTGGCGGCGCGGCCTT
>DASZUP010000861.1:0-9976 GCA_035547635.1 Pirellulales bacterium | reverse complement strand
ACGGCGACGACCTCGTCCGCGGAACTGCCCAAGCGAACCCACGTATGATAGAGGCCGATCGCAGCGATCGCCGTCAGTGCGACGATGGCCAATGTGCGGCTCCGCCTCCTCCAACGAGACGAACGCAGCGCGCCACGCGATTCGGAATGGGAGATCGGCATCAGTTCTTGTTCCCAACGGTGAAAAAGGGTCCGCGCAGTAAACGCAGCTTCCCTGAAACATCCCACATCCGATATCGGCCGCTGGACGGCGCATGCTCCACGTTGGCGTTTGCCAGTCCCGCTGGAGGGCTGGTATGCTGCTGGCTATCTGAGGAATTCCTTGAAATCGGACGCACGAAGGGTCGCGGAAACATGCCGTCTGGCAGACCGCGTTGGAAGAGCCTGGAGTTTAACAAGCTAAACTAACCGTCAGGCAATCGGCCGCCTGCCGCGCAAGACGGCCAGGCAAGAGAACTTTGCAGACGCTCCCATTCGCCAATCAAATCTCATGAAAATCGCCGCCTTTACCAAAAGCTTCCAGGATCGCCCGATTGCCGAGGTCTGCGAGATCTTCCAGAAGCTGGGACTCGACGGCTTGGATCTGACGGTGCGCCCCGGGGGGCACATAGAGCCTGACGACGTGACGGAAAAGCTGCCGTTGGCCGTCAATTCGGCGCACGAGCGCGGGTTGCGGATCTTCTTCCTGACGACCGGCGTGACCGATCCCGACCCGCAGGCGGAAAAACTGCTGGCGGCCGCCTCGAAGCTTGGCATCAATCGGATCAAGCTGGGCTATTACCGCTACCAGGAATTCGGCACGCTGAAGGCGCAACTCGACGACGTTCGCCGCCGCATTGGAAAGGTGGCGGCATTGGCCAGGCGGTACGACGTGCGGCCGTGTGTTCACATTCACTCGGGAGCGTACATTCCCTCGCACGGAACGCTGCTGTACGAGTTGATCAAGGACTTCCCCCCGGACGAAGTAGGCGCCTATGTCGATCCGCTGCACATGACTGCCGAAGGGGGCGTGCAAGGTTGGCGGCAAGGTTTAGATCTGCTGGCGCCGTGGATTTCGCTGGTAGCGATCAAGAACTTCGCCTGGGAACGGGCCGAGCGGGACTCGTTTGGTCAGCAGCGCTGGGCCACGAGGACCGTACCTTTGTCGGAAGGGGCGGCGCCGCTGCCCGACTTTGTGGCCGCGCTGCGCAAGCTCTCCTATGATGGAGTGTATTCGTTGCACAGCGAGTACAAGGGGAGCCATAGCTTCCAGGATCTCGACACCGACGGGTGCATCAAGCAGACTGCCAAAGACCTGGAATTTTTTCGGAAGCTCTTTTAGACCGTGTTTCAAATCAAGATCTGCGGCGTGACTTCGGCCGCCGACGCGCGAGCCGTGGCCGAAGCGGGCGCCGATTGCATCGGGCTGAATTTTTATTCGGGCAGCGCGCGCTTCCTGCCGACGAGTCGCGCGGAAGAAGTGCTGGCTGCAATTCCGGATGGCCTGATGAAAGCGGGGGTGTTCGTCAACGCCTCGCTGTCGGAAATCCAGGACATCGCCGGTCGCTTGGCTCTCGACTTCGTCCAGTTGCACGGAGACGAACCACCAGAGCTGATCTCGCAGCTTACAGGTTACTCCGTAATCAAAGCCTTCCGGCTTGGCGTCGAAGGCTTGGGCCCGGTCACTGACTACCTCGACGCTTGCTATCAGCAGGCGGCGCTGCCCGCCATGGTGCTGCTCGATGCCTACCAACCGGGCAGCTATGGCGGCACCGGCAAAACCATTGATTGGCCCGCGGCGCGAGAGTATCACGAGTTGGGCGCCGGGCCGGCCTTGATCCTCGCCGGGGGCCTGAAGCCGGACAATGTCGCCTTGGCCATTCGTGCCGTTCGGCCGGCCGCGGTGGATACCGCCAGCGGCGTCGAATCAAGCCCTGGGCAAAAGGATCCCACCCGTTTGGCTAGCTTTATCCATGCAGCACGCGGCGGCTTTGCCGAGGCGGATCAACGCGAGCGTGAACGATAAAACAGGCCAATTCTGCCGATTTTTTCGGCTTTGCATCCTTCATCGTTACTGCTTTGCCCGTTATCATAATTGCCGCATGGATCGCATCGCGGTCCCCAGAGGCCGTCTCGGATCGCATCTCATATCCCCCCTATAAGGAGTAGCGCTGTGTCGCAAGTTGAAGCCAAATTGCCCTATAAGGTTGCAAATCTTTCGCAGGCCGACTGGGGCCGCAAAGAAATCATGCTGGCCGAAAACGAAATGCCAGGGCTGATGGCGCTGCGGGAAAAATACGGCAAACAAAAACCGCTCAAGGGCGCCCGCATCGCCGGCTGCCTGCACATGACCATTCAGACGGCCGTGCTGATCGAGACGCTGCAGGAGCTGGGCGCCGAGGTCACCTGGAGCAGTTGCAATATCTTCTCGACCCAGGATCACGCGGCCGCCGCCGTGGCCAAGGCCGGCACGCCCGTCTACGCCTGGAAGGGTATGACGAACGAAGAGTTCGACTGGTGCATCGAGCAGACGCTCTTCTTTCCGGACGGCCAGCCGCTGAACATGATTCTGGACGACGGCGGCGACCTGACGGCGATGGTCCACCAGAAATACCCGGAACTGCTGGAAGGCATTCGCGGGCTTTCTGAAGAGACGACGACCGGCGTGCACCGCTTGTATCAAATGCACGCTCGCGGCGAACTGAAGACGCCCGCGATCAACGTGAACGACTCAGTCACCAAGAGCAAGTTTGACAACTTGTACGGCTGCCGCGAGTCGCTGGCGGACGGCATCAAGCGGGCCACGGACGTGATGGTGGCAGGCAAGGTGGTCGTGGTCGCCGGCTACGGCGACGTAGGCAAAGGCTGCGCTCACGCCATGCGATCGCTCGGCGCCCGAGTGATCATCACCGAGATCGATCCGATCAACGCCTTGCAAGCGGCCATGGAAGGCTTCGAAGTCACCACCATGGACGAGGCGGCTCCGCGCGGCAACATCTTCGTCACCTCGACCGGCAACCGGGATATCATTCTCGGCAAGCACATGCAGGCCATGCCCAATGACGCAATCGTCTGCAACATCGGCCACTTCGATCTGGAGATCGACATGGCCTGGTTGAACGGACAGAAGGACGTCAAGAAGATCGAGATCAAACCGCAGGTCGACCGCTACACGTTCGCCGACGGCCATTCCATCCTGATCCTGGCCGAAGGCCGCCTGGTGAACCTGGGCTGCGCGACCGGCCATCCGTCGTTCGTGATGTCGACTTCGTTCTCCAACCAGGTCATCGCGCAAATTGCCCTGTGGACCGAGCCGGAGAAGTACCCGCTCGGCGTTCACGTGCTGCCCAAGGAACTGGATGAAGAGGTCGCTCGGCTGCACCTCGGCAAACTGGGCGTCAAGTTGACGAAGCTCACGCAGGCCCAGGCCGACTACATCGGCGTGCCGGTCGCCGGTCCGTACAAGCCGGAGTACTACCGCTACTAGAATCGCCAAACGGGATCGTGGGACGCCGCGAGTGTAGCGGAATTCGTGAGAATTCCGTCTGCAGCGCAATCGGGGCCGCAACTCCCGCGAAATATACAACGGACCGCTCACGCGTTCCGCTACAGTTGGCGCTAACCTTTCGGTTCTTGATCCAGGTCGCACGCAACCAGCGGCCGTGCGGTCCGGTAAGCGACTGAATTGACAATTCGCCCAGGCTTCGGGATAACACCCGAAGCCTGTTTTCTTTCAAACGCCCGATAACCACTGCCTCCCCATGCCAGAAATTGAAGCTTTCCGCGGCCTGCGTTATGACCTGGGTCACGTCGGCTCGCTCAGCGATGTAATCGCGCCGCCTTACGATGTGATTGGTCCGGAACTGCAGGACCAGCTTTACAAGCGGCATCCCGCCAACGTCATCCGGTTGATCCTGAACCGCGATGAACCGGGGGACGATTCCGAGACGAACCGTTACTCGCGCGCTGCAAAGTTCCTGAAGAACTGGCGTAACGAGGGCGTGCTGTTCCCCGAGCCGGATCCGGCGCTTTACGTCTACCACCAGGCGTTCGAGTACGGCTGTCAGGGTTTCACCCGCCGGGGCTTCATGGCTCGCGTGCGGCTGGAGAAATTTGGCGAAGGGAACATTTTCCCGCACGAGGAAACGCTTTCCGGTCCCAAGCAAGACCGGCTGCTGCTGACCCGGGCCTGCAAAACGAATTTGAGCCAGATTTTCGGCATCTATCCCGATCCGCAGAACGAAGCGCAGAACCTGCTCGAGGCGGAGATCGCCGGCAAGACGCCACTGGAGGCGACCGACCACCTGGGCGTGGTCCATCGCCTCTGGCCGGTGACGGACGTCAAGGTCGCTTCGGCCGTGGCCGGCGTGATGGGTCCCAAGCCGGTGTTCATTGCCGACGGCCACCACCGCTACGAGACCGCGTGCAACTACCGCGACGAGCTGAGCGCCGCTGGTCCGCTGCCGGCCAACCATCCGGCCAACTTCGTGCTGATGATGTGCGTTGGCATGAGCGACCCCGGCATGATCGTGTTGCCCACGCACCGGTTGTTCCGCGGGCTGCCGGCGATGACATCGGCCGAGCTGACGGAAAAGCTGGGCGACTCGTTCAAGACGCGCATCGCCGGCGAAGGAAGCGACCTGGCGCCGACCGTCTGGGAGGAGATTGAGACCTCCGACGAACAAGGCACGCTTGGCTTCTATACGGCGAAGGATGAACGCTGGGTCGTGGCCTCAATCACCGACGCCGGCCGCAAGCGGCTGGCCGAGGTCGCCTCCGAACATAGCGAACCGTGGCGCGAGCTGGGCGTTTCCATTTTGCACCGCCTGGTGATCGAAACGCTGCTCGGCGCGAAGGACCTGCCGAAACCCCGCTACGTCCACCTGGTGGAAGAAGTGATGCAGGGGCTGGACGGGGAGGAGTTTCCGCTGGCCGCTCTGGTCATGCCCGCCACCGTCGACCATATCCGCACCATCAGCCAGACCCACGAACGGATGCCCGCCAAGAGCACCTACTTCTATCCCAAGCTGCTCAGCGGCCTGGTGCTGAATCCGCTGGAATAGCTCGAGGGCGGAATTTGGAAGTCGGAGGTCGGAAGGTTTCACGTGAAACACGCGGTCGCCGCAGTCCGAAAATGCGCTGAAAGCGGAACGCCCGCGTTTGAAGGCAAACCTAGCGCAGCCCCGTTTCACGTGAAACCCGTAAGGGAAATTGGCGCCGATCGTCAGCCAGCCTGCCGTATCTGACGACGCCGCCGCCTGGGCGAGCCGGGCGTTTCATGTGGAACGTTCCACTGGCGCCTGCCACGCACCCCCTGATTTCCACCGGTCCACTGCCGGTCGTCTGCCCGCCCGCCATCGCGTTCTGCGCTGACCTTCCTGATTTTGCGCTGTTGGTGTTACAATCGCCGCGCTCCGGTCGCAAAGCAAGGGACATGGATGTCGGCCTGCTCGCGGCGTCGCGAGGGCAAGGAAGCCAAAGGGAAGGAACCGTTCGGTGGGCCGGATTCTGTGCGTGGCCAATCAGAAAGGGGGCGTCGGCAAGACGACCACCGCCGTCAACCTGGCCGTCGGCCTGGCCAAGAGCGGCGCCCGCACCCTGCTGGTCGACCTCGATCCGCAGTGCAACGCCACCGGCGCCTTGGGGCTTCGGCCCGCGGAGCGGCATCCGCTCGTCTCGCAACAGCCGCTCAAGCAGGCGCTGAAAGAGACGTCGACGCCGGGTCTGGAACTGCTGCCCGGCAGCCGCAACTTTCAGGACGTGGACTATCTGGCCAACAGCGACACGGCCCAATCGGCCACGCTGCGGCAGCACCTGGCGGGCGGACTTACCTCCTACGACTTCGTGCTCATCGACTGCCCCCCGTCGCTCGGTCAACTCACGCGGGTGGCGCTGGCCAACTCGACCGAGGTGCTGATGCCGATCCAGTGCGAGTACTTCGCCATGGAAGGGCTGACGCAAATGATCGAGGTCATTCGCCAGGTGATGAGCGACCATCCGGGCCGGTTGTCGTTCGGGGGCATCTTGTTGACCATGTTCGACCATACGTTGGATCTCACCCATGAAGTGGACGAAGAGGTCCGCGACTTTTTTGGCGAGATCGTGTTTCGCACGGTCATTCCTCGCGACGTGGCGGTGTCGGAAGCGCCCAGCCACGCGCTCTCGGTAATCGATTACGCCCCGCGCACCCGAGGCGCCAGGGCTTATGTACAACTCTGCATGGAGGTGCTGGAACGTGAGTAAAGAAAAACGACTGGGCCGCGGACTGGAAGCATTGCTGGGCAAGCAGATGGAAGGAGGCGCCGAGGCGCCGATGAGCCTGCACTACCCGACCAGCACGGAAGAGGCGCCCCCAGCCGGGCAACTGAAGGTGGGCGTGTACGACATCGAGCGCAATCCGTTCCAACCACGGCGCGAGTTCGACGAGGCCGAGATCGACTCGCTGGCCGACAGCATTCAGGAGCATGGCCTGCTGCAGCCGGTGCTGGTCCGCCGGATCGAAGAGCGATATCAACTCGTCGCCGGCGAGCGACGGCTGCGCGCCGCCATCAAAGCCGGCTGGGGTGAAGTGCCCGTGCTGGTGATCGAAGCCGACGACCGCCAAACGGCCGAGATCGCCATCGTCGAGAACTTGCAGCGCAAGGATCTCAACCCGTTGGAAAAGGCCGCTTCGTTCCAGAACTACCTGGAGACCTACGGCTGCACCCAGGAAGAGCTGGCCAAACGCCTGCAAATCGACCGCTCGACGATCGCCAACCTGATCCGCCTGTTGGAACTTCCGGAAGAGGTGCAACAGTCCGTCCGCTCCGGCGAGGTGACCCAAGGCCACGCCCGAGCGCTGCTGCCGCTGGGCGACGAACGCGAACAGGTAGAATTCTGCCGGCGGATCGTCGCGGAAGGGATGAGCGTGCGGACCGTCGAGAGCCTGGTGCAGGACGTCATTCACGCCGAAGACGCCGAGCCGCTCGGCGTGGTGACGGGCGACGGAAAATCCAAGCCCGCCCGGCGAACCCGCAGCAAGCACACTGCGTCCTTGGAACAGGAGCTTCGCAACGCGATGGGAACCAAGGTCGACGTGCGGCAAGGCGCCAAGGGCCGCGGCAAGATCGTGGTCCATTTCGCCAATTCGGACGAATTCGAGCGGCTGTTCCAGTACCTGGTCGCCGAATCGGTCGGTCCCGCTCAGAGCCACACTGGGTAGAAATGGCGCGGGCGAGCGGACCGCTCCGGCACTTGACGATGCCTGCCCGCCAGGATTCGGCAACCGCGCGTTTGCCGGTTCCGCGGGCGGCGGGTAAGATGCTGATTCGAAACTACGGGCGAGCAACCGTAGTTCGGGGCGTGGCGCAGTCTGGCTAGCGCGTCTGGTTTGGGACCAGAAGGTCGCAGGTTCGAATCCTGTCGCCCCGACTAACTGTAAGGCGAAAATCTCCTCATGGGTCGCCACGGCGGTGCGTGAGGGAGAGACATCTCTAGCGGCAACGGCGCCTCTGGGCTAAGTTCTTGCCACCAGCAACTCCTCCGAATTGTCGGGGGGACGCAGGCCGTCCGTCCTGCCGGCAAAGTACCGCTGTGCAAGAGCGGCCGTGGAGACGTGCTGAACGTCTCGGAATCCGGCTTCGCGGGCCATCGCCAGGATCTCCGCCGGTAGAAAAAAGCTGATGAACGGCGTCCCGCTTGCTTGCGCACCCTCGGCCGCTCGCTCCATGCCGGGGCGCACTTCAGGGTCCGCCATTTCAAAGGGCAGCAGAAAAGACATGGCCAGCGTAGAACCTGGCGCCAGCGCGGCGACCTGGCGCAGCGCTCGTGCAATCGCGTCTTTCGTCAGGTACATGCTGACGCCGGTGGACGCCACGACTGCGGGTCGTCCTGCGTCGAAGCCCGCCGCCGTCAACTGATCCCGCCACGCATCGCCCGCCTCGAAGTCAACTGGCACGAACCGCAAGAACGGCGGAATGCCGAAGCCCAGGTCAATGAGGCGCTGACGTTTCCATTGCTGCGGTCCGGGTTGATCGATCTCGAATATAAGCATGCGGGAGGCAAGCTCCGGCCCGCGCTGGGCGAACGTGTCCAGTCCTGCTCCCAGGATCACGTACTGCCCGACGCCTAGGTTTGCCTGTTCCGCGACGAGATCTTCGACGAAGCGCGCGCGAGCCAGGATGGACGCGCGGAAGGCACGCGTGAACGGGCTCATGTCCGGGCGTTCGCGCCAGCGGTCATCGGGAGCGACGAGTTTTATCCCCAGCGGATCTTCAAAGACGTGGGGCGGCGCATCGGCTTCCAGGTGCAGCGCCCGCCATAGAGCGGTCCGCACCGCAGTGTTATCTGGCGCCGGAACGGGGCCGTCCGGGGTTACAGACTCTCGCATCAACTCACTCCGTGCACATCGCTGGAAGGGGTCTCGGCCGGAAGCCGCAATCAGCCGCTTAAAGCGCGGACTACCATCGTTGCGCCGAAGCGTACCGTCTGCAAGCCTTGCAAACCCATCAACGCATCAGCATGCGTATCTCAACTTTCGTCTTGACGACGATCAAGGCGGCGGTCAGAATCTGGCCCCTTGTTGTGGAAATTGGGGTCGGGAGCGCTATCGTGCAGAGCGGCATTACTACGGTCCATAAGACATGGCGGTTCCGCCGATCAGGCGGGCTGCTGCTTGCGGGCCTCGCTCTATGTACGATGCCAGGCTGCCTGCAATTAGGCGGCAGAACGACTTACGTCCAGCAATCGGCGGAAACGGAAGCCCGTCTTACCGGCTTGGAAACGCGCGTCGGGGCTTTGGAGCAGGCGCTCGCCACTCGCTCGGCCGCGCCGATTCATTTGCCGCCGGGAGAGCCGATTATCGGACAGGCGGCGCCGCCGCAGCAAGCGATGAAGTCGACGTTCAACATGCGACGCCCGTAGACTCGAATTCCCCGGCTTGCGTTCAAACGCCAAGACGCGGCGGCGAACGTCGTAAGGTGGGCATTGCCCACCATGAATCGGCTGCGGGCAATGCCCATGCGGCAGCCCGCATCCATAGCGTTCTTGATTGCTCCGCTCACCACTTCCAGACAGCCGTGCCCCAAGTCAGCCCGCCGCCAAAGCCGCTCAACAACAGGCGGTTGCCGCGCTGGATGCGACCCTGATCGAACGCCTCGTCAAGGGCCAGCGGAATGCTGGCGGCTGACGTATTGCCAAAGTGGTCGAGGTTGATCATCACCCGACTGCGGTCGATGCCTAACAGATCCGTGGCGGCGTAGATAATGCGGATGTTGGCCTGGTGCAATACGGCCAGGTCGATATCGCTCGCCTTCAAATCCGCGGCGGCCAGCACGTCGGCCGCGGATTCCAGTACCACCTGCACGGCCCATTTGAATACGGCCTGGCCGTCCATCCGAAGGTACTGCAGCCCTTCATCAAGCTTGGCCGCATCGATCGGCATCCGCGATCCGCTCATCGGACGGCAAAGCAGCGGTCCGCCGGAGCCGTCAGAGCCCAGCGTATAGGAGATCAAACCTTGTTCGGCGCTGCCGGCGCTCAGCAACACCGCCCCAGCGCCGTCTCCGAACAACGGATAGGTGCGGTGATCCTGGGGATTCAGAATCCGTGAATTGCAATCGGCGCCGATGATCAATGCGAGCTTGCTGCAACCGGTGGCGACGAATTGGGCGCCCGTGATCAGTGCATACATGAATCCCGCACAGGCCGCTTGCAGATCGACTGCCGGGGCCCGAATGCCGAGCCGGTCCTGCACCAGGCAGGCCGTGGCGGGAAAGGGCATGTCGGGCGTGAAGGTGCCGACCAGCACCAGGTCAATGTCGGCAGCCGTCACTCCAGCGCGCTGCATGGCTCGCTGCGCGGCGCGGACTGCCAAATCACTGGTGGCCAAATCGGCCGAAGCGCGTCTTCGCTCGCGAATGCCGGTTCGCTGGACGATCCACTTAGGATCGACGCCGAGTTGCTCGCCCAACTCTTCGTTGGTGACAATCGCTTCGGGCACATAGGCGCCCGTCGCCACC
>DASZUP010000860.1:0-9134 GCA_035547635.1 Pirellulales bacterium | reverse complement strand
GAAGCTGGCTGGTCCCAAATGCCTGAACAAGCCGGAAAGGCGCCTCGGCCCCCCGCCCCCAACGCAAGCTTTGCAGCCCAGACGCCCGCCTTTTGGCCATTTATCCGCGCGTTAAAAAAACTAAGTACGGCGTGAGATTCTTGCCACAAACGGTATTAGTTGGCGGGACAGAACACCGACAGTTGGTTCGAGCGGCCCACGGAGACGGTTGATGAGTTCGCACGCCCCGCTTCGCAAGATCACGAACTGGCGCCTCGCCTTTTCCGCAACTCTCGCGCTGACAATCATTTACAGCACCGCCTCGGCGGCCGATCGCTACTCGGAACTGGTGCTCGAGGACAAGCCGGTCGGCTATTGGCGGCTGGAAAAGGCCGAAGACGGCCGCGTGCTGAATGAGGTGGAGTTGCCCGATTCCACCGTCTCGCTGGTCGGCGCCATTACGGGCGAAGTCCGGCTGGCTTCGTCGGGGCCGCAAGCCGGCGAGTTTCCCTTGTTCGCGCCGGACAACGCCGCCGCCGAGTTCGCCGCCGACGGCGGTTTCATTCGCGTGAAGGACCCGGGCGCCGGCAGCCCGCTCGATTTTGCCAATGGAGACGCCATCACGCTCGAGGCCTGGGTCAGTCCGCAGGCGACCGGAGCGGGACGATTCCTCTACATCATCGGCAAAGGCCGGACGGAAACCAGCGGCCGCCTGGCCGTCAACCAGAACTACGCCTTGCGGCTGAAGACGCTGCCCGGCGACAAGGCGGCCCTCAGCTTTCTGTTCCATAGCGCTGATGAACCTGCCGCCAATGAGAAAACGGACGGCAAGGCGTCCGACAGTAAGGCCGAAAACGACAAGTCCGACGCCAAGCCCGCGTTCAAAAAGGGAGACTGGCACCGCTGGACCTCCGCCGGTTCGCTCGCCATCGGCGACGGCTGGCATCACGTGGCGGTGACCTACGAGTTCGGCAAGCCGAAGAGCATCAAAGGCTACATCGACGGAGAAAGCGTCAGCGGCACATGGGATATGGGCGGCGCGACGGAACGGGCGCCGGAGGTCGACGACGATGAGTTGTGGATCGGCTCTTCGCTGGGCGGGCAGCCGGCCAGCAGTTTCCGCGGCCTGCTCGACGAAGTGGCCCTTTATCGCCAGGCGTTGCCGGCCACGCGCATCGAAGCTCGCTACCGGTACACGGCGCCGCTGCCCGAGTTCGCGGCCGACCGCGTGCAGCCCGACTCCGTGCTGGTCGACATCTATGAAAACCTGCCCGACAAGAAATCGTGGCGATTCTCCGCGATCGAACGCACCGGCAGCTTCACAGCGCCGGCCATGGCCCTGGTCGACGTACCGAACAAGTATTCGCCGCGCGGCGTGAAGGCAGACCGCTCCAGTCCGTTCCTGGTTCGAGCAATGGCCCGGCTGACGATTCCCGCCGGACCGCGCCGGCTGCTGATCCGTTGCCGCAATGCGTCGCGGCTTTATCTCGACGGCAAGAAGGTTCTGGAGACGCCGTTTTTCGGCATCTCCGCCAGCGGTCATGGCAAAGTGGTTCCGCTCGATGACAATCTGGCGCCCGACATCCGTCCATTGCAACGAGGCGACTCGCAGCAATACATCGAGATCGAAGGGGACGGCCGCGAGCACGAATTTATCTTCGAAGCAATCGTCGGCGGCTTGAACCATCGGCCGGAGCTCGGCGAAACGTCTGTCAGCCTGGCGGCGCCGGGCAAAGGCTTTGAGATTCTCTCCCCCTTGCAGTCCGTGCCACTGACCGACGCTGGTTGGGAGGGCTACTTTGCCAGCGAGCAAGTGCGGCTGGTCGCGCTGAACGCCGAGGCCCGCCGCGAAGCGAGCCGCGACGAAGACAAGTACTGGCAAGCGCGGCACGAATGGGCCCGAGCAGAACTCGCCCGGCGTGCGCCGCTGAAGACGCCGGAGCTTCCGGTCGATACGCCCGCGGCCAACGATATCGATCGCTTCATTCTCGACAAGCTGCTGGCGGCCGGCCGGCAGCCCGGCCCCTTGTGTGACGACAGCGCGTTCTTGCGTCGCGTCTCGTTGGACGTCATCGGCACGATTCCAACGCCGGAACAAATCGAGCAGTTCGCCAGCGAACGAGATCTGCCGGATCGCCGGGCGCTGCTGATCGAGCGTCTGCTCGCGGATCCCGGCTGGGCCGACAACTGGGTCGGCTATTGGCAGGACCTGCTGGCCGAAAACCCGAACCTGATCAACCCGACGCTGAGCAACACCGGGCCGTTCCGCTGGTGGATTCACGAGTCGTTCCTGGACAACAAACCGTTCGACCGCTTCGCCACCGAGCTGGTGATGATGGAAGGGAGCAAGTACTTCGGCGGCCCGGCGGGCTTCGAGCTCTCGACGCAGGACGACGCGCCGATGGCGGTCAAGGCCCGCATCGTCAGCCAGGCGTTTCTGGGCGTGGAGATGAAATGCGCCCGCTGCCACGATGATCCTTATCACGAATACCTGCAGCAGGATTTGTTCAGCGTAGCCGCCATGCTCCGCCGTTCTCCGCAGGAAGTGCCCGTCACCAGCACGATTCCCGGCGGCGACGAGGCGGTCAAATCGCTGCTTGTGGAGGTCACGCTCAAACCGGGTCAGAAGATTGCGCCCGAGTGGCCGTTCGCCGAGCTGAGCCGCGACGACTTTCCGACGGAAGTGCTGCGCAAAGCGGACGACCACCGCGAGCGGCTGGCGGCGCTGATCACCTCGCCGCACAACGAGCGGTTCGCCCAGGTGGCCGTCAATCGGCTCTGGCGCCGTTACCTGGGCTACGGCCTGGTCGAACCGGTCGACGATTGGGAAGTCGCCAAGCCGTCGCACCCCGAATTGCTCGACTATCTGGCTCGCGAGTTCATCGGCCATGGCTACGACCTGAAGTACGTGGCGCGCTTGATCCTCAATTCGCAGACGTATCAACGCGTGCCGCAAGACCGTCCCGCCCCGGAAGCCGGTCAGGCGGAATTGTTCGCCACGCCGCTGGTGCGGCGGATGTCGGCCGAGCAGATCGTCGACTCGCTGTTCTTGGCTGCCGGCAAGCCGCTGCGCGCCGGCCCGATCAATATCGATATCGACGGCGCCCGTCCGCACACCAGTTCGCTGAACCTGGGCGTGGCGACGCGGGCCTGGCACTTCACTTCGCTTTCGAACGAGCGCGATCGACCGAGCCTGGCGCTGCCCGAGGCGCAGCCGTTCGTCACGCTGATGGAAGCCTTTGGCTGGCGCGGCTCTCGACAAGATCCCGTTTCGATTCGCAGTCAGGAGCCCGCCGTGCTGCAACCGGCGATCATGGCCAACGGCGTCTTGACCAGCCGCGTCACCTGCTTGTCCGACGACAGCGCATTGACGGAACTGGCTCTGACCGACCAGCCCTTGGCCCAACTGATCGACCGCACTTACCAGCGGCTGCTGTCTCGCTCGCCCACGGCGGATGAGCAAGCCCGCTGGACCGAACTGCTCAAAGACGGATACGCCGAGCGGCGCCTTGAGGCGCCGTGCGTCGAACGCAAACCGGTGCGGGAGCTGGTCGGCTGGTCGAATCATCTGGCGCCCGAGGCGAATGTATTCAAAGCCGAACTGGAAAAGCTGGTCAGCCAGGGCGATCCGCCGACGCAGCGTTTGCAGACCGACTGGCGCGAGCGGATGGAAGACATGTTGTGGACCTTGGTCAATTCGCCCGAGTGGGTCTGCTTGCCCTGAGTTGATGAGCCGGCCGTTTGCCAATCAACAGAACGTCATGGAGTCAGTCGATGTTTGAGCTTCCTTCCTCGCGGCGCGAGTTTTTGATCCGGACCGGCCAAGGCGGCCTGGGATTGGCGGCCGGCAGCGCGGCGCTGGCCGGTTTGCCGGCGCTGGCCGAGCATAAACAGCCCGATCTTCCGGCCGGCAAGGCCGAGCACTGCATTATGGTCTGGCTCGGCGGCGGCTCTTGCCATATCGACACCTGGGATCCGAAGCGCAAAGGCGACCCGAAAGAGCGAAAAGCCGGTTCGTACTACGAAGCCATCGACACGGCCGTGGCCGGCACGCAAGTCTGCGAGCACCTGCCTCGCTGCGCCGAGATTCTCGACCGCTTCAATCTGGTTCGTTCGGTGCATCACGAGGTCATCGACGAGCACGCGGCGGCGACCAACCGCGTTCACACCGGCCGGCCGACCAACGGATCGGTCGTTTATCCGTCGATTGGCTCGATCGTCGCCCACAAACGCGGCCCCGCCAACGAGCAAGCGCCGGCCTATGTGTTGATCGGCTACCCGAACGTGACGCGCGGTCCCGGCTTCCTGGGCGCGAAAGACGGCTACATATACCTGACCGATACGGAGTCGGGCCCGGCGGGCTTCACGCGGCCGGCCCATATCGACGCCAAACGGCAGAGCCGTCGCGAGCGATTGCTGGCCCAGGCCCGGTCCGACTATCTGGCGCGGACCACCGGCGGCCGCAGCATTCAAGACTACGACGCCACCATCAGCGAAGCCCTGCGGCTCTCTGGCCCGCAGTTTCTCAACGTGTTCCAGCTCGATCGCGAAAATGCCGACCTGCGCAATTCGTACGGCGGCGAGTTCGGCCAGCGCTGCTTGCTCTCGCGCCGCTTGTTGCAGGCTGGCGTGCGGTTCGTCGAAGTCTCGCACAACCTGAACTTCATCAACGGCACCGGCTGGGACACGCACAACGACGGCATTCTGGAACAGCACGGCCTGATTCGGGAACTCGATCACGCCCTCTCCACGCTGGTGCTCGATCTGGAGCGTCAGCAAATGCTCGACAAGACGCTGGTGGTCGTGGCCAGCGAGTTCGGCCGGCCGGCCGGCTTCGACGGCGGCGGCGGTCGCGGCCATCATTCCAAAGCCTTTACCGTGGCGCTGGCCGGCGGCGGATTGAACAACGGCCAGACGATCGGCCTGACCGACGAGTTGGGCATGAACATCGTCGAGCGCCCCGTTTCCGTTCCTGACTTGCATGCCACGATCTGCTGGGCCCTCGGCATCAACCCGTCCGAGGAACTGTACACGCCCGACGATCGCCCCGTCCCCATCACCGACGGCGGCAAGCCGATCGATGAGCTGTTCGTCTAGCTTTTACCGCATCGCGCTGGCGCCATTGCTGGGAGCAATCCGGAACTCCACGGCGTCGGAATAAGTCGCCATCCGGTCCAGCGTCTGCTTCAGCGTGGCGCTGGCGTCCGGTTCCTTGTGCGTCTCGCCGCGAGCGTCGACGTTGCGGCAGAACGGGTCGAACGGCTTATAGCAGATGCGGCTGGTTATCGAGGCGGACTTCACCGCCGGCTTGTTGGAGACGGTTTGCCAGGGTCGGGCGGCAGTGGCCAGTTCGGTGATGGCCATCGAGTGTCCTGCATTGTCCGGCTTGCTGGCGAAATACAATTCCTGGCCTTCGGCCAGCTCGCGTGCGGCAAGCTCGGCGTCGGCGTCGCCGGCCAGGTACAGGCCGATAAACGCCTTCGCGTCGCCGCAGGGCTCAATGCTCTTGAAGAAGTAATGCTTCACGCGTCCGGTCGCCTGCGCTGAGAGCACGATCCAGTCGCCGCGCCACTGGCTCGGCACGACGAAGCGGAAAGAAAGCGTCCTGGTTCCTTCAAAGGGAGTGACCGCCGAGCGCTTCAGCTTGAAGAACACTCCGTGCTCGTTATCCAAGGTACCAGCGGCGATGATCACCTTGCCCGGAGCGATCTTTTTGGAAGTCTCCTGGAGTTGGTTGCGGTGCGTCGAGTTTCCGTTGACCGCCGGCAACGCCTGCGTCAGCGTCACGCTGTTATGCTTTCCGTTGCCGGCCGAAACGGCCAGGTTCGTGCCCAGCGAGCCGCCGAACGAATGCACCGTCTCGGTCGTTTTGGTGACCGAAATGCCGTCGGTCGATTCCGGTTCAATCTGCGTCTTGGGCAGAAAATCAACCACCCTCAGCCGTTCCGTCGGGCTGGTCAACTCGAACAACAGTTGCTCGATGTCTTGTTCTTCGCCTTTCAGCAGACGCACCGAGACTCGGAGATTGGCTTCGATCACCTTTTCATCGGGATGCAAAATGGCGAAAGCCTGTTGAGTCACGTCGCGGCACTCGACCATGTAACCCAGGTCGAAGCCGACCTTTGGCCCGGCGGCGTAAGCTGCGCCGGCTGGCGAGAGTCCAACTCCCGCGGTCAGCGCCACAAAGGCGAGCGAAATCCATCGCAGCGAAAGAGTCAGAGCGTTCATGGACAAGGCCTCCGTTTCTCTGCCAGGTAACCTCGAGTGGACCTTAATACTTACGCGGCTCGCACGAGGCACGTTCGCCTTTTTCAAGAATTTCGACTTGGCCAAAGACCGCCAGGTTCGCGCCATTTGCTCAAACTTCGCCGCCGCGTGAAGCTGGGAAAACGGCGTTGAGAAGAGCTCGCAAAGAAGACGAAGGAAATACAGCTTTGCCACAGAGGGCACAGAGTTCACAGAGAGATGCGTTTGATGCTGTCAACCAGGCGCTTTTCGCCGAAACTGTGCAGCACAACACGTTTCAATCCACTCGCCTTCAAATACGACAAGGTTTGAATTGTCCTCTGTGCACTCTGTGAACTCAGTGGCTCTACGACCCTAACGCGAAGATACCGGCGATTTGGCTTGGAGTGAGCACGAAGGACGCCTTGGTCCCCGCTGATGGGGGCGCAAAACCTTAGCAAGTCTTAGCGCCAGCGAGCGATTGCACTTCGGCAACACCCGGCAATCCGCTCCACGAACCGCTACGAGCCTGCGGGAGCACAGTGTAAGATGCTCGCGGAACATCCAAGGCCCCTCCCTTTCTCTCCGGCTGGTCTTCTCTATCCGACATGCGGCCTGCCGCGTTCCACCAGCGCCAGGCTCACAAGCAGCCGCCTCGGATGAGCGCACTCGCCGTCGAGTTTAGATCTGCGCTGGCTTGCCGCGCAATCTCAGACGCCCATCGTAGCAGCCGACACGCTCTGCAAGGCCGGACGCGCTCGCCGATGAAGGACATACTGCATTGCCACAGAGGACACAGAGTTCACAGAGAGATACGTTTGACGCCGTCAACCAGGCGCTTTTCGCCAAAGTTGATCAGTAAGGCTCGCTTGAGTCCGGTCGCCTTCAGATACGACAAGGTTTGAGCCATCGCGACCTCGGGCAGCTTCGAGAGGGATTTCAGTTCGACCACAACTCGCTTTTCGACCAGAATGTCCAGCTTCTGGCCCTTGATGACAATCCCCTTATAGATGACATCCACCTCCAGTTGACTTTCAACCGAGATACCTCGCAAGCGGAGTTCGTAGCAAAGCGCTTCCTCATAAATCGATTCCAACAGACCGGGACCGAGAATCCGATGAACCTCAATTGCCGCGCCGACAATCGCTTCAGTCAACTCGTCAGCCATGATCTCTGTGCCCTCTGTGAACTCTGTGGCTATATGAACATGAATCGAGGATAAGCGCCGGCGTTCAATCCGGCGCTGATTCGTTCACTGCGAAGAAAATCAGCGTTCCGACCGAACCATCGCTTGAATCCCTGTGCGGCGAAGTGCAAGCAGGCAGGCCGCATTTTACGCTCGGCGCCTCGCGGCGCCTAATTCCGCCCGCGACCGGCGCGGCGAAGCGGCGAGCCGCTATCGAACCGCGACTATGCCGTCGGAACTGCAGATTGCGAAAAGCTGCGATTCAAAAAGGAATTCTCTTACCCTTGTGTCGGCAACCTCGGAAATTAGAATCAACAGCTTAACTTGAGCCGGCGGCGCTGCTGAGAATTGTTGCGATCGCCAAACGCACTTCTTAGGAGGCAGCCATGAGGCGTCGCACTGGCCGGGATTCTGGTGTTGCGCGCGAGAGTCGCGGGATCCGCAGGACGCGAGGCACGCAGAAGTCTGCCTTCCGCAAGCGATACGCGGTCGAGTGGCTCGAGCAGCGAGTTTTATTGTCGGCGACGCCCACCAACATCGCAGTAAGCGCCTCGTCCAACTCGGTCGTCTACGGCCAGGCCGTGTCTCTGACGGCTGCCGTCTCAGCTTCTCCAATCGCTCCCTCGGAAGGAACCGTCGTCTTCTTCGACGGCGGCACGCCGCTGGGGACGGCGACGGTGAGTGCGGGCGTCGCGACGCTCGACAACGTACGCCTGCCAGCGGGCGCCGATCTGATCACCGCTTCTTACGTTGACCCCAGCGGCGCCTTCGCCTCTAGCTCAACGGGGGTCGGGCCCCAATCGATGATCGAGACAGTCGCTGGAGGCGCCTTGCCCAGCGGCTTGCCGGCAGTCAATGCCTCGGTCTCGCCGCGGGACATTGCAGTCGATGCGTCGGGCGACCTGTTCATCACCGATGACACGCTCAATGTCGTGTTTGAAGTGAACCACGCGACGGGAGTCATCGCCACCGTGGCCGGCAATGGAACGACTGGCTTCAGCGGCGACGGCGGACCGGCCGCCGCAGCGGAACTCAACTACCCCCAGGGCGTCGCGGTCGATTCGTTGGGCGACTTGTTCATCGTCGACGGCGGTAACAATCGCATTCGCGAGGTGGACCACGCGACCGGCGTCATCACCACGGTTGCGGGCAATGGAGCATTCGGCTTCAGCGGCGACGGCGGACCGGCCACCGCAGCGGCGCTCAGCGCCGCCAGTCACATTGCGGTCGATTCCTCGGGCGACCTGTTCATCTGCGACTTGTACAGCCATCGCATCCGCGAGGTGAACCACGCGACGGGAGTCATTACCACGGTCGCGGGAAATGGAGCATTCGGCTTCAGCGGCGACGGCGGACCGGCCACCGCAGCGGAGCTCAAGGCCCCCTAGGACATCGCGGTCGATTCGTCGGGCGACCTGTTCATCGCCGACGCGCTCAACAATCGCATCCGCGAGGTAAACCACGCGACGGGAATCATCACCACGGTCGCGGGAAATGGAACATTGGGCGATGGCGGCGACGGCGGACCGGCTACCGCCGCAGAACTGTTCAGACCCGAGGGCGTCGCGGTCGATTCGTCGGGCGACCTGTTCATCGCCGACGGGTCGAACGATCGCGTCCGCAAGGTGGACCACGCGACCGGAGTTATCACCACGGTCGCGGGCGGCGCATCTCACGGATTTGGCGGCGACGGCGGACCGGCCACCGCCGCAAGTCTCAACGGGCCCTTCGGTGTCGCGGTCGA
>DASZUP010000859.1:0-18297 GCA_035547635.1 Pirellulales bacterium | reverse complement strand
CAGGCTGGAAGCCGTCACTCCGGCGGCCGCCGGATCGAGATACGGTTGCACGAGGAACAGATCCGGCCGATCGGTCGTAACGCTGAACGTGACCGTCTGATTGAACGGCGCTTGCGTCTCAATCGGCTGGCCGGGGGAAATGCTCGTTGCGAAGTTGGCCAGGCTGATCGGCGCGGCATTGCTGCCTCCGGGCGACCCGCCGCTAGCCAGGATCGTATTGTTTTCCAGCACGCTCATGCCCGATGCCAGAACGAATGTCGGCGGCTGGTTGACCAGTCGAATGGTCTCCGTGGCCGTAGCGCTAGCGGTGCTGAATGACGAGAACCCGCCCAGCGCGCCCGTCGAGGAGAGATCCACGGTCGTGCCGGCCGATCCGGTCACCTGGTCCCAAGCGTAGAAGGTCATGCTCGCCGAACCGGCGAAGCCGGAGTCGGGCCAGAAGCGCACCAGGTAACTGCCAGGCAGCATTAAGGCGTGGTTCAGCGCGACGGGACCGAAGTCAGTCCACGTGCTGCCGTTGGCCGAATACTGCCAGCGGCCCGAGGATGACTGCGTCACGTTGCTGACGGCAATGCCCGGTTGCCCGCCTGCGTAGGCGTCGACCGTGAGGAAATTGGCGCCGGCGCCGTTGAGCATACTGCTGACGCTCGTGCCGGCGGGCGCCGCGTTGGCTGGCGGAACATTTTCCAGGATCGACGGCAAGGTCGGCGTTCCGCTGCCCAAGACCGGCGCCCGGTGGATCGGCAGACCGGTCAATTGCATGGAAACCGGCTGCGAGTTCAGCGGGAAAGGCGAGGCCTGGCCTTGCGGACCGAGCCCGGAATTGCCCAAGTCATTAGCCACGAACGTCACGGTCGCCGTGCCGTTGAAGTTGATATCCTGCACGTATTCCAGGGCGGCCATAGCGGCGTTGACGTCGGCGAACGTCCCCTTGATCGTCATCGCCGCAGTTCCGTTAGCGCCGCCGACGACCTGCACGCTGGTATTCGGCGTGAGCAAGCTCGGGGCGATTTGGATCCCGCCCCCCGATACTCCGTTTTCTGAGGCCGTAAGGGTCACTTGAATCAGCCCGGAGCCTTCGGCCTGGTCGACGTCCGACACGGAAACGGCCGGCAAGGGCGGCGTCGACAAGCTGAACGCCGAGCTGGGAACGAGCGTAATCGGACCCGCCGGCGCCGTGACGACCGGCGCGTCATTGACCGCCTTGACCGAGAGCCTGGCCGTCGCCGAAGCGACGCTGAACGGCGTGCTGCCGCCGACGCCCGTGGACGTCAGGTCGACGCTCGTGCCATGCACGTCCGGGCCGCCGTTGACGTAATCGAACGTTTCGTCCCAGGCGATGAACGTCAGACTGGGCGCGCCGCCGTAGAAGTCGTTGAAGTTTGCGTCCGGCACGAAGCGCACCAGGTCGCTGCCGTCGAGCAAGAACGGATTAGTGGCGAAAACCGTCGGGAAGGCGGTCCAAGCGCCGCCTGCCAACTGGTACTGCCACGTGCCGTTGGCGGTTTGCCCCAGATCCGTCACGGCGATGCCAAACTTCGGATTCGCGGTGGCGTGGAGCGTCATCGCGTTGGGTGCGAAGTTCGGGTCAGATTGCAGCATCGTCAGCACGGTAGCGCCGGAATTGGCGCTCGACGAGACGTCTTCCAGGATCGGACTGAAAACCAGGTTGGCGCTGGATGCCAGCGTCGGAGCTTCCGGCTGCGGGGCGACCGAAAGCGTGGCGGTCGCAACCGTGTTGCTGAAGGGAGTGCTGCCTCCCGTGCCCGCGGCAATCAGGTTCACCTGCGAACCGTCGGTGTCCACGTGGCCGTTCACAAAGTCGAACGTTTCGTCCCAGGCGGCGAACGTCAGCGTCGGGGCGCCGCCGCGGGTGTCGTCGAACTTTGGATTCGGCAGGAAACGAATCGCGTCATTGCCGTCCAGCAGCAAGGCGCTGCTGGCCGAGACCGCCGGGAAATTGACCCAGCCGCCGCCGCCAATTTGGTACTGCCAAGTGCCGTTGGAGGTTTGCGTGACGCCGACGATCGCTACGCCCTGCTGAGCGCCCGGCGGGTTGTGCAGCGCTATCGCCGAAGGCTGGTTGACCGGGTCCGAAGCCAGCATCACGTTGATCGTCGTGCCGAGATTGTTGGCGACCGGCAAATCTTCCGGGATCTGGTTGAAGTGCAACGCCGTGGTTGAGGCGAGCGTCGGCGCCAGCGGCAACGGGTTGACGTGCAACACCGCCGTGCCCTGGGAACCGAGATCGCTGAACGGGAAGCTGCCGCCAGTTCGAGAGGTCAAATCGAGCACAGCGCCTTCGGCGTCCGGACCGCCCGTAGCCAGATCGTACGTGCCGTCCCAGGCCACAAAGCTCAGAGTGGGCGCTCCGCCGCGCGTGTCGTCGAATTTCTGATTCGGCACGAACCGCACCAGGTCATTCGGGCCCAGCAGCAGCGCTGAGCTGGAAGAGACGGCGGCCGGGAAAGTCGTCCAGCTTAAATCGCCCGGCTTCTTGTACTGCCAGACGCCGTTGCTCGTTTGCGTCGTACCGACCACGGCGATGCCGTCTTGCGGATTCTCGAACGCGGGTGCATGGAGCGTAATGGGCGTCGTCGGGAAGAGTGGATCCGATTGCAGCATGGCAAGCACCGTGCTGCCGCCGTTGCCGGCGATGGATTCGTTCTCGTCAATCGCGTCGAAATGCAACGCTGCGCTGGCGTTCAGCGTCGGTGCGTAATTCTGAGGCGTGATGTTGACGACAATATCGGCGGGCGTAGAGGTTAACCCAAGCGCTGGCCCGGAACCGATATTGCCATGGTCGTTCGTCGTGAACTGCAACGTTACCTGGCCCGAGCGCCGCAGGGCCGGCATGAACGTCAGGCTGGCCAGCGCATCGTTGATGGCCTGCAGCGTGCCTTGGAAGTCGAGCGTGCTCTGACCGTTGGCCGTGCCGTTCACGAACGTAATGCCGGTCGTGGTTCCCAAGCTCAGCGTGCCGAGCGACGGGGTGTCGAGCGTGATCTTCTCTTCGAACGGCGCCAGGGCAGAGTTGGTCGCATCGGCCGGGGCAATGTCCAGGTCGCTGACCGTAACCGCGTTGGCCCCGCTTAAGGCCAGCGGAATGTCCTCGTTGGTCGAGAACGGACCGGTCGGCACGGTGTCGACGGGCGGGTCGTTGACGGGCAGTACGTTGATGGGAATGACGTACGTAGTCGAAAGCGCCGGCGCCGGCGAATTGCCGTTGTCGTTCACCGTGACCGTGATCGTCGCCAGTTCGCCCAGGTGGCTGTCAAAGTGCAACTCGGGCGTGAACATCAACCCGTCTAACGCGGCATCGATGCCGGGAGTCGAGCCCGTCGCACTGGCATCGCCCAGCGGCGCCGTGATGGTGATCGTGTCGGTTCCGTCGCCGATCGTCGAGGTGTCGATCCCGAGCCCCGACAGTTCCGTCAGCGCGGCGGCGCCAAGCGACAGCGTGCCGTGCGTGGCCTTTAAGGTGATGGTTTCGCTGCCGCCGTTCGCATCGACGTCAACCACCGAGATCGCGGCGTTTGAGTTATCTGTCGAGCTGAAAGGGTCGGTCCAACTGAACGTTGCGACGCTAGGAGCGAGGGGGTTGTCGTTTTCGTTCACCGACAGCGGGGAAGCGCTCGCGGTCGAAGACCGGAGTTGCACGACCGGGGCCGAGTTATTCGCGTTGGCCAGCAGCAGACTGAAATGGGTCAGCCCGTCCGGGCCATTGGCTTGCAGGAAGTTGCCCGCCCGGTCCTGGATGCCCACGGGAGACGTGCCCGGGTCGGTCGGATCGAACTGCGTGCCGTTGTCCAGATAGATGTCGTATTTGTGCCCGTTGAGCCAGACGCCCGAGGCGGCGACCAGATGGATGGCGTGGTTGTTGTTGTCGTAATTGAAGTAGTAATCGACGCCCGGAGTCAGCAGAACGCCGTCGCGCACCACGTGGAGTTCGCTCGATGTCACGCTGGCGTCGTAAACGCCCGGTCCCGTGCCGTCGCTGAGCTGGATGGTGAACTCGTTGAGATTCTGCCCGCGGAGGAAGACGATGTTGCGCGTCGAGTTGAGATCGCTGACGTCGTTATCGACCGGCGCCAGCAGCGCGGCGGTCGGCCCTGTGGTCGTAGCCCGTTCGACGGCGCCGCGGTCGATATAGACGTTGTTGCCTAAACCGGGGAACACTTGCGGCGCGCTGGGATCGGCCACTCGCAACTGGCCGTAAAGATCGTACGACGGGGCGATGATCGGAGACGGCGCAATGCCCAGCGGAGCGCCAACGGAGGTGATGCTCGTGCGGTCCTGCAAACTGTTGATCGAGCTGTCGATCGCCACCGAAGTGGATTGCAAGTAGAAATTCGCGGTGCTGGGGTTCGTGCTCGGATTGATAAACGTGTTGGAAGCGGCGCCTTGCAGTTGCGTGAACTGGGCGGGCGTTTCCGCGAATGCCCCGGTTCCGATGTTGCTGGTGGTTCCGACGTTCTGGTAGAGGTTTTCGCCCACCACCGGCGGCGAGGGCAGGTTCTGGCTGGACGTGTCGACGTTGATGCCCGCGCTCAGGTTGACCAGCAGGTTGTTCAAGATGGTCGGGCTGGCGTTGTTGGCGACCTGAATGCCGACGCCTTGACCGGCGCCGCTGCCGACGATGTCCGAACCGTAGATCGTGTTATTGACGATCTTGCCGAACGGCGCGGCGCCCGGGGCGGCGGCCGCGGGCGTGCCGGAGTAGCTGATGCCGGCGCCGTTCGAGGAGATGCCGTAAATCAGGTTGTTCTCGATCACCACGCCGCGCGTCAGGTTGCTGCTGTTCAACGTGGGCGTGTTCACGACGCCGCCGGGATAGGGGCCGCCTGCGAACGGAAGGACGGCTCCGCCGTTGGCGAAAGGCACGCCTTCGACCGTGATGCCGTTTTTCGCAGCATTGCTGATCTGGTTGCCCGCCAGAATGACCTGGCCTTGGGGACGCGGCACGGTCAGGTCGCCCAACACGCCCGGCGCCGGGACATACGGGCCGTAGTTGGTCGCGACGTCAAACTGGCCGTAGTTGATCACGTGGTTGAGCGGATCGACTTCGATCGTTGCCGTTCCGCTGGCCAGGCCGCCGGCCGCGGCCGTGATCGTCACCAACCGCGCGACGTCGGAAACAAAGTGGTCGAGTGCGGAGATGGTGAACGAGACCGACGATTGTCCGGCGGGAATGGTCACCTGGATTGTCGACGGCTGGCCATTGATCGATGCGGCCTCCGGATCCGAATTGACCAGCGTTACCGTCATTGGGTAAGTCGTCGGCGTATTGCGACTGACGGTGGCCGTATAGGTCTGCGACTGCGTCCCGCCGACAATCACCGCGCCCGGTGCAATGGATACGCTCAACGCGGGGGCGTCGTTGTCGACGCTGGTATTGAGCGCGGCATCCTGCGTTGCCGGGAGAATATCGACAGCCGTCGAAATCGGGTTCAGGTTGCCCCCCGTCGCCGTGAAGATCACCGTTGCGGGGTACTCCGCCACGGCTGAATCGTTCACGTTCACTGGCACGGTGACCGACGAAGCCCCGTTGGGGATGACGACGGTCGTCGGCACGGAGGCCAACGCGGGGTTGCTGCTCGTAAGCGTAACCGTCAGGTCGCCCGAAGTCGGGCCGTCGCGAGTGATGGTCAACTCGTTCGGCACGAAGCCTGCGTCGTCCGTCAGCGGGGACGTTCCGCCCGAACTGACGCTGACCGTCAGATCGCCGATCGCACTGGCGATAAAGGCGCCGCGTCCCATCGTTCCGGCTACCAGCAACTGCTGGCTAGCCACGTATTTGAGATTGTAGACGGGGACGTTGGGCAAGCCGATGGCGTAGCGTTGCCAACTCGCCGAGGGCAGCCCCGCGTTGGGAACGGTCAACGAGTAGACTCCATCCTGGGAGCCGATATATAGCGTGCCGTTCGACGCGCCGGGCGCGAACGCAGACGACAAGGGAACGGCGGTCAGCGACGTAAACGATCCGGCGCCCGCCCCGGTAATGTTCGTGAAGCTGCTTCCGCCGTTGGTCGTCATCCAGATACTGCCGTTGGCATCGGTCACGAACGCGCGTTGCCAGTTGTTCGGATCGACCGAGATAGAAGTGACCCTGCCGCCGGAATAAGCAGTGGCGGCGAGCGTGCCGTTGGCCGTACTGCGCAATAACACTTGGGAGTCGGCGCCGAGCCAGATGACGTCGGGGTTGTTCTGGGCGCCGTAAGCGATCGGGGCGCCCGAAATGCTGTTGCTGGTGAGCGGCGAAATCGTCGAGGGCACTTTGGCGAAGTCGTTGCCCCCGTCGAAGGATTCCCAGACCGAATTCCTGCCGACGATGATCATCCGCTGCGGATTGGCCGAATCGAGCACCATCGGCGGGACGAATGGGAAAGCGTCCAGGAAGCCTAAGAACGTGTTCTGTGAGGGGACGTAAAGGAATGGGTACGACTGATTGATCAGCGTGCCGTTGGCATCGTAAGTACTGGCCGTCAAACCACCGAAGTACACATAGTTGCCGAAGTCCGCACTGGTGTACCGGATCGAATAATTCGGGTTGCTGTTATCGACGGCGACAACGTCGCCGTCGCCCTGCAAGACGTCCGTCCAGATCTTGCTGCCCGACGAGATTTGCTCGGGTGCGCCGGTGTCCTGATGACCGGCCAGCAGCGTGTTGGTGAGCGAATCGTAGGCGATACTGTCCTGCTCGCTGACTTGCAGGTTGCCGATCAGCGAGTACCAATCTCCAGTGCGGTTGACATCGCTGGTTGTCGAGGGCTCGGTAAGTCGATAGATGCCGCCGTCGTCGACTTCCAGCAAGTTGCCCGCGCTGTCAAAAGCCATGTGCCGCGAGTCGGCGTGCGGCGCCGTGTCGCTGGCCGTGTAATTGTTCGTGATGGGCGTCCATTGGCTGGCCGCGGGCTGAGTGGCGTCGCCTCGGAACAGGCGGCCCGTGTAATTGGTGGCGCCGATTGAATTCGGCCAATTCAGCAGGCCCCCTTCGCCCGGTCCCGGTTGCCGGTCGCCGCCCACGTAAACCACGTCCGGATTGGTCGGATCGGCCGTGATCGAGAAGTGGATAATGCCTTGCGATCCCGGAATGGGCGACGCACCTTCGTCGGGCTCGATTCCGACGACCGTGCCATTTTCGTTGGTCGAGGGCGTGCTCATGGCCGTCCAGATTGGAGCCCAAGTCGACGGCGACGGCGAGAAGTCCGGCCCGTCCGCACGGTACAGATCGGCCAATTGGCCGCTTTCCACGTAGCCGAAGTAGACGGCATTGGTCATCGTCGTCGTGTCGTAATGCACGGCAAAACGGACGTTGTCATTAAAGTTGCTGCCGTTGGCCTGCATCACCAGACCGACCGGAGTGATGTCGGTCCATGTTGCGCCGCCGTCATCCGTCGTGAAGATGCCGCCGTTATTGTTCGCTCCCGCCGCATTATCGAGCGCGGCCACGTAGAAGCGGTTGGGATCGCCGGGGTCGCCGACCACGTCCGTGACGTAGCCGAACGGCAGACCGTTGGGCTCCAGAACGCTCGTGAACGTGGGCGCCACCACGCCGCCCGGGGCGTCCAAACTGCTCGTCGGCACGACCGCTCGGTAGAGTCCGCCGCTGCTTGTGAACGCGCCCAGGTAATTCGGCGCCGAGAAACCGTTGGCGCCGGCCAACAGCGTTGTCATTCCGGTATTGCTGTCGTCTCGTTCGGCCACGCCTGAGATGTTCTGGCCTTGCAAGTTGACCGGGCTGATGGCTGTCCAGCTTGTGCCGCCATCGGTCGAACGAATTAACCCGCTCAAGAAGCCGCCGATGAAAGCGTAGCTGCTGAAGCGGCCGATGCCGCCGATCAGCGTATCGCTGCTGATGGCGCCGGAACTTGAGTCCATGGCAAACTGCAACGCGCCGATCGACTGGCTCGGCAGACGCTGATTGCCGGAGACGGTGACCGCGGGCAGGGAGTCCGTCAACGGAGTCCAGGTGGGCGGCTGCCAACCGGGAATGGTCGTGTGACTGGGATCTGGATCGTAATTCGTCGTCTTCCAGATGCCGCCGTTGACGGCGCCGACATAAAGCACGTTGGGATTGTTGGGATCGGTCAGCACCGTCTCGATGGCCCCAGCGACGGGATTGGGCAGTTGGCCGGTCGGATCGACCGTTTGCGCTTGGCCGTTGACAATCGGCGACGGGCCTTCGGCCACCCAACTCGTAGTGCCGAACACGAGACTGCTGCTTGGCGGACTGGGGTTGTCGGTGACGGTCAAAGCCGCGTTGCCGCTGAGGAAGCCCGTAGCTGTGGCCACAATATCCGCAGTCTGCAAACCGTTCGGGTGGCCGGTGACCCCATCGTCGACCGGCGTGACCGTGAAGTTCGCGGAGACCGTGCTGCCATCGGCTGGAATGGTGATGGTGGCCGGAGAAACCTTGGCAGCGCCGGGATTGAGACTCTGCAGATTGATCACAAGACCGGCGGGATAGACGGCTGGGTTGAGCGGTCCCGAGTTGAGGTAGACTGTGCCGCTGATCGGCGTTGTCGAGTTCTGCGCGGCCGTCGCGGATGCCAGGGTCACGGCCAGTTGCGGATAAACGCCCGGATCATTCGTCACGTCGAGCGTGGCGCTTACGCTCTTGTAGGGGGCCGCACTGGCGACGATGCGCACAGTCTGCGTCCCGTTCGCCGTTTCGCTATTGGAAAACAGTCCGGCCAAGCCGCCTGAGAGCGTTTGAGACACGCCGGAGACCGTGACCCGCACCGAGCTCTGCCCGGGCGCGAACGTGAGGACATTGCCGATCAGGTCGCCCCCGATTCCGCTGAGCGTCACATGGTTGCCGTTGTCGAGGGTCAAGCCATTGTTGACGTCATAGGCAGCTAACGTGGCGGTCAACGCATTCGTAACGTCGCCCTCCCTTGTAATGGTGAGGGTCGTCGAACCGCTTTCGGTAATCGAGGACGCCGCGGCGGTGACCGTCAGGCGGTTATAGCTGACGCTGCTGGTGGTCACCTCGGCGACGTTGAACAAGTTGATGACATTGGTCTTCGGATCGCTGACGCCTTGTATGCCGTTCTGGGCGTCGGCGGCGCTCACATTGACTAATGTCGGGTTATTGTTGATGGCCGCCACCATGGCGTCGGCCACTTGCTGCGCTGTGTCGGTTGGGCTGAAGACGACGGCCACGTAGGAGGGATCCGTCAACTGGCTGGCGTTGTTGACGAATTGAAAGGTGACCGAGTGCACCCCGTCATTGAGGGTGAAGGTTTCGCCGACCGCCAGCCCGGAGCCCGGCGTGGCGATCAACGAGTATTCGTCGGCGAAGCGAGCATTCGCGTCGAAAGATTGATAAAGGGCGATGTCCGTAGTGACGTCATTGATGATCTGCCCGTACTCAGAACCGCGGCGGATCTCGAGCTGGTACTGTCCCGTGAGCACCTGCGCCGGCGTGGTGGCATCCGGCGTGGGCATGGCGGTGAAGGCTGAGTTGCCCGTGGGAGCATTGGTCACCATCTCGCCGCGCTCGGCCAGGCCGATGACCACGTCGTCGATGTACCAGCCTTCATGCTGATTGTTTTCGGCGCGCTGGGCGCCCGCAAACGAACCGGTCTGGCCGCCCGTCAAATTGCCGAACTGATTGCCGTAGACGTTGGGATTGGCGTAAGGGTTCGCCGCCCCCGTGTCGGCGTAGAAAGACAGGTCGGACGGGTTGAAAGTGGTTCCGGCCGTGCTGAAATCGAAACGCAGCTGCAGGCTGTTTTGGCCGGCGTAGTTGCTCAAGTCGACGCGCGCCTGTCGCCAGCCGGCGCCGGCGCTGTCGAACAACGGCTGCACGACCTGCAGGCCGCCCAGGCCGGAATTGTACGAGCCGGTGTTGGCCTGCGTGCTTTGATACCAGGGCTGCTCCGCCTCGGGATTGAAGGGCGTCGGCCTATAGATGTTGTTGCTGGCCAGCAGATCCCAGGTCTGCCCGCCATCCAAGGAAATCTCCAACCGGGCGCTATCGAGCATCTGGTACAAGTTCTGCAAAGTGCTCGTCGCGCCCTGCGTATTCAAGTAATAGTTGAAATACAGGGTCGGCTGGTCGGCGGACGCGTAGTTGGCCAGGCTGAAGCTGTTGGTGGTCAGCACGCCATAGGCGCCGCCCGGCAGATTGTAGTTCGGCTGGTAGGACTGGTTGTCGCCTTCGTTCTTCCACCCTTGGGCGATTTCGGTGTTCGTAATGTAGTTGGCGGCGCCGGGTTGATTCGAAAGGGTCTTGTTGTTGGCCGGATCCTCGAGGCCAAAATAAAAGCTCTGGTTGCTTTGAGCCGGCGCCGGATAGTTCGGACTGAACGCGTTCCGGCTGTTGTCGGGCGCCGTGTTGACGCCGTGCCCGGGATCGGTATTCCGGTTTTCCGTGACGTGCCAGAGATTGTAGTCGAGCGTCGAGAAGGCCAACCCCGTCACGTTAAAGACGCCCTGTAGCGGCACGCTGCTGGCGAAAGAGGCGCCGTTGTTGTTGCTGAAGATCGGCTGCAGAGCGCCCGTGGTGTCAAAGGCGTACAGGCTCGACTGCCCGGTCAGCGGCGAATAGCCGGTAGAGAAAAGCATGTCGGCGTACTTGCCGTTCTCGACGTTCGGCGGCCCGGCGGTCAAGCCTTGGAACGTGACATTGCCAACCTTGGCCACAAGCGTGGCGTCGCCGCTGTAGATGTCAATGATGTACAGGTTGCCTTGCTGGCCAATGGCGTACATCGTGCCGTTGATGTTCGCCATTCCCGTAAGCTTCTCGGTCAACGGCAAGCCATTGAACAAAACGGGGACGGCTACTGGTTGAGTCGGCGGCGCCGCGTTCTGCGCGTTGACGTTGATGTAGCCGCGCGGATTGGGGTTGGTGTTCTGGGTGAGTACCGCGCCGGTGTTGGGATCGAGTTCGTACAGCAGGTTGGCATACGCGGGAACCTGGTTCCCTCCTGCGTAGCTGCCAATGGCGTACAGGTAGCGGCCATTCGATACGTTGGCGGTCGGTTCCCCGGCATACGCGTCGTACTGGACGAACGCCATGGCGTTCATCTGAATGCCGATGCCCCCGTTCGGCATCGCCCGCACCGCGGGGGGCGTCGCCGTGTTGTAGTCGTAGGTCTTGATGCCGTCGGAGCCTTTGACCGTGGGCGCCGCCGTACCGGTATCGATCTGCGTGTATTGACCGGAATTCGCGTCGTTCGTGCCGACCGTGAATGAGTACAATTGGCCGTCGTTGCGCATGGCGAGCGTGTTGTAGCCTTGCGTGCCGCCGACCGTGTCTTTGCCTTGATCGGTTTGGTAAATGCCGCTGAACGGATTTACGGTTGCCAAGTGGCCGCCGGAGCCGGCGGTGGTCACGTATAACGGGACGTCAGAGAGAGTGAACGGCGCGGCGTACGTGTTCAACTGGGCGATCGTGCCGGTCGAACTGGTATAAGGCCCGGTCGGGTAGCCGTTAGCACCCCACAGCGGCGTGATGCTCGAAGTATCCTGGGCCGTCTGGCCTCCCTGCGTGCCGACGTGGTCTTCCACGATGCGGTTGACGGAATCGGCCGGCTCGAGCCGTGTGAGATAGTTGCTTGATGAACCGCCATTGAAGGTGGCGTAGAGCGCCGTCGGAATCACGCCATTGGAATGGATCGCCACGTAGTAGGTGGTGACGCCGCTCACCGGCGTGCCCGCCGGCAACTGCACCGGTCCGATATAGGGATCGAGCGTGCCGAAGCTGCTGTGGCTCAAGTTGTTCGCGTTTTGCCCCATGCCCGGCTGCGGCTGTTGGTCGGCGATGTTGGAATTGCGGCCAATATAGATCAACGTGCCGTTGGAGTCATAAACGTCAATTTCCGTGTCGGGCCGCGTCAGACCGTCGGCATAGCCGATATCGAACACGGTCGACCATGTGCCGTGCGCCAGGGCGAATATCTCCTGGTACGTCAGCTCGAATTTGTACCACTGCACCGTGGTGGGCGTCGTCAGGTTGCCGCTGACGTTCAACGAGCTGGTGTCACTGGTCAACAGGTTGCCCAGATCCTGAGCGTTGCCGGTTCCGCCGCCGAGTCCGGTCGTATTCGTGCCGGTGGCCGTCGTGTTGGAGATCAGCGGCGAATGCGAGGGCAAGCCGGCCACATCGATGCCGCTGGTGGCATAGCGGATGTCGGCGTTGGTTACCATCGACCCAGGAACTTCGACCTGGTTCCGCAGCCGCACCTGAAGTTGGTATTGGCCCCCTGCGCCGCCATTTCCGGGCACGAACGCGTCGCCGGAATTCTGGCCTTTGGCATAAATGCGGACGTAGTAGTTGTTCAGGCTACCGGCGGAACCCGGCAAAACGACGCGGAAGCCGGGATCGTAAGGGTTCGTCGACCAGAAATTCATGTCGTCCGTGCCGCTGACGCCGTCCTGAAGCGGCTGGGCGAGGTTGTTCGGCAACAAACTTCCGAGGCTATAGGGCTGCGCAGAGTCCGCCTGCAAAGGATCGCCCGCTGCCGCGGCGGCGCGCTGTTCGGCGCCGGCATTGTCGCTACGGGCCAGCACATTGCCGTTAGCGTCGACCAACTCCAGCACCGCATCGAGCGCCGTCGCGGTGTTGGTGACATTGATCCAGACTTGCGAGCCGGCGGTGCCCTTGAATCCGTAAGTATTGACGTCTTGCGGCCCCAGGAAGCCGTTTACCTGGAAGCCGAGCCGAGACTTGTCATCGCCGCTCTGTTCGTTGGGCGCCAGCGTGCCCAGCAATTGCGCGGTGGAGGGAGTCGAGCCGGCGCTCGACTGATTGACCATGGCCACATTGCGGTCGTTGCTGTACTGGTCGAGGATGATGCCGCCGCCGGTCGTGGTCGGATCGTTGGCGTCGGTCGTCCCCCAATCTCCCGGCGCCGCGCCGCCGCCCAGATCGACGTAACTCGTCGCGGCGGCGCCGACCGTACCGACGAGCACGTTTTCGCCGCCGGCCGCGGAGCCGCGGTAAATCTTGTATCCGGTTGCGCCGGCCGCCGCGTTCCAAGTGATCGTCGCCTGGCCCGTCGGCCCAGTGACCGAAATCGACTGTTCATTGCTGGCGACGGTCTCGCCATTGGCCGTGAGGGCCGTGACAACGTAATAGTACGTGCCGCCGGGTAGCGTGCCGCCCAACGAACTGCCGCTGGGCGAGTTCTGTACGGGAGCGGAAATGCCGGCCGAATCTGTGGCGGGTGGCGAAACGAAAATGCTATTCGACGCCACCGCGACGCCGCCGACGGTGATCCCCACGCCGGCGTCCGGCCACGTTTCGTTATCCGGCTGATCGGTCGGCGTCAGACCGGCGCCGACGGAATTGTCGCGATACGACGTCATCACGACAGGATGCTGCGGCGTGCCCAACACCTGCACTTCGCCGCCGATCCGGTTGCTGATGTCCAGCGGGGTGCCGCTGGCAATGATGCCTGAGCCGGGAGTCGACTTGACCACCAGGCTTTGCGTGGAGCTCGACTGCAACCGCAATCCGCCGTCGCCGACGAAATTGGGGACGATGACCGTGCCCTCGAGCAGGTGAACGATGTCGGTGTCGTCCCAGACGCTGGCGCCCTGCAGCGTGGCGCCGCGTACGACCATGCCGTTGACGCCGTTGTTGTCGAGACGATTGAGCCGCACCAGCGGGCCATAGTTATTGTCGTACTGGCCGAAACGCATCACGAGCGGACCGCCGATGCCGGCCTGCGGGGCCGTCAAGTCGGTGTTGATCGCAGCGTAGCCTCCGGGCGGCGTGGTGCTGCGTCCCCAATCGGCCACGACGTCCGCGGTAAGCGAGTTGACATTGACGGAGATTGCCGCGCCCTGGTTGTTCTGAATGACGTTATTGACAATCACCGGCTGGGCGCCGACCACGAAGATAGTGGCCGGCCAGTAGAGCTGACGCCCATTGCGGTCCGTCGTTTCCGCCGAACCGACGGCGTTGTCTTCCAGTCTGCTGTCGGCGATCCGCACCTTGGCCTGGTGAATTTCGATGGCGTCGAAGTAGTCGAAGCCGCCTTCGATGGCGGTCTGGCCGCCGCCGAACGTGATTAACGCGTGATCGATGCTGCCGCTCGAGGTCGGAGAGAAGTAGAAGCCGCCCCAGTCGCCCGGCTGCGCGAGCGTCGTTCCATTGTTGCCGGCCGTATCGAACACGCCGCCGCCGCCGTAGCGCGTATCGTCGATGGAGGTGAACACGACCGGCTTGGCGGCCGTACCTTCGGCGATCACGTTGGCGCCGAAGCCGGCCTCGATGCGGGCGCCGCCCAGCTTGACCACCACGCCGGGATCGACCTGCAATTGCCCTGCGACGCCCGGTCCGCTGGCCGTACCCAGGTCGTCGTGAATGACAAGGTTTTCCTGCAACACGTAGGGGATGTCCGTGGCGGACAGCTCAGCCGCCACGTCAAGCGTGTCGAGCGACGAGCCGGCATTGGTGTTGATGCGGATGAACAGTCCGTTGGTCGTGTTCTGTTGCGCCGCGTACCAGGTCAGACCGACTTGCTGGCTGGTGTTGTTCGGGTCATAGGCAGGCGCCGACGTGAGTGCGCCCTGCGCGAGCCTGTTGCCGTGTACGTCCGGTCCGGAACGCTGGTAGTCGGGCGAGAACGCGTCGGCATGGAACGTCAGCGACGACGACGCGGAAACGCCTGCATGGATGCCGGGCAGCGTCACTTGGTTGGCAAGGGACTGAGCCTTGTCGACCGAACCAGCCAGCAGCGAACCGTTGACGGCGGCTTCGATCGCCTTGGCGACCTGGCTCGGCGTGGTCACGTTAATCAGCGAAACCGCCACGTTCCCCTGTCCGATCGGCGTGTTCTTGGTGAATTGGAACGTCTTGCCGTCGATCGTGAACGTCGGATAGGCTCCGCCGCTGAGCGTCGGCATGCTGTTGACGGTGATCGTCAAATCATCGCCGAACCGCGAGACTTCAAAGCTGTTCGGGTTGGCGGAAATCGCCGCGCTGGCGCTGTTGATAATCAGGTTATTCGTCAGCGCGGGCCGCGCGGTATCGAGATACAAGGCGTCGTAAAACTGCGGTACGCCGTTGACGAAGACCTGGCCGCCGCCGTAATTGAGCTTGGCCTGGTTGACGCTGTTGAAAAAGATGCCCAACGTTTCCAGGTCGGAATCGTTGTTGAACACCAGCCCGCCCCAGTCGCCCGACTTGACGCTGACGCCCGGATGGACCTGGTTCTTGCCGAGCGCCAGCGAATTGCCGCCGGTCGAATCCTGGTTATAAGACGTGAAGGTGACCTGCTGGCCGGGAATACCCAGCACTTGCAAGGCGCTCTGGCTGTTATCGACGTTGACCGCCGAGCTGCCCACTTCAATGTTAGCCTGGTCGAGCCGGAACAGTGCGCCGGCGTCGACCATCATCACCGTGTTCTTAGGAAGCTGCAGGAGCGAGCTGTTCGGCGAGTTGTCGGGCAGCGCATTGCCGAACTGATCCTTGCCGATCAAGTACGGCAGGTTGTTGTACAGGACGGGTTGCGTAACGCCGGTCAATAGCGGGTTGAACGGCGTCGGCGTGGAGACGTTCTGGTAGTCGACCGTGATCGGATTCTGGCCCTGATACAGTCGGACGTAGTAATAGTAGTTGTCATAGTCGTTGACGTCGGCTGCGCTTTGCGCTGCCGCGACATCGACGTCGTTACCGGCGAGCGTAGCCGTGCCGCCGTTGGGCAGGGAAAGCACTGCGGCATTGAGCGCGGCCTGCACCGACAGAACGATGTTTTGCGCCAGCGCGCCGCCGGTCGTAGGCAGCGAAAAATTGGGAAGCACGGCGAAATTGCCGTCCGGCAAACGCGCTCCTGGACTCGTCGGATTGCCGTTGGCGTCGATCGGGTTCAGCGCCAGAGTGGTGAACTCGAAAGTCCCGTTGAAGGCGCCGGCCGTCACCTTGAACATGTCGCCGGCCACAATCTTGTTCGTTCCCGACTGGCTGCGCGAAACGGCGAGCGTCGCGTTGGCGTTGCCTACGACGCGGAGATTGAGCTCCTGGCCGGCCGGCAAAAAGCCTGCTGAAGGAACGGCGGAACCGGGAATCGAACTGCCATTATCGAGGAGACTGGTGACGCCCGCGGGCAGGGAGACCAGCAGCGTCTCGGCGCCGGATGCCGTCGCTCGATAAACCTTGTAGTTCACCAGGCCCGACAACGTGCTGGGACTCCAGCTCAAGGACAAGCTCAGCTTCGACCCCGTGGTGGAAGCGGATTGCTCGTTGCTGGCCAGCGTCTCTCCGCCTTTGCTGTCGACGGCGGTCACCACGTAGTAGTAGGTCGTGTTGGCCGTCAATGTGCCGCCGCTGACCGCGACGATCGGATTGAGCGTCGGCTGGGCGAGCGCCGCCTGAATGGTCGTATAGGGATGGTCCGCAGTGCCTTTAGCGCCGCTGGGCGAGGCCGATTTGTCCACGTAGACGGTTTGGCCGACGTTGAACCAGAAATTGTAGGCTCCGGCGCGGCCCGAGGCGGCGTCGCTGACGAGCGAGTCTTTTTGGGTATCGCCCCAAAGCACCAAGGGAGTCCCGGTAAGAGCGCCCTGGCCCGACGGATCGACCACGATTTTCGCCGTCCCGCCGCCGATCTCAATGCGACCGTCGCCCAGGTCGCTCAGCGTGAAATTGGCGCGCTGGAAGCCGCCGTCCGCCACGGCGGCCTGCAGGGCCGCAATCAACTTTTGGACAACCTGAGCCTGGTTGTCGCCGGGCGACAACTGCACCGAAATATGACCGCGCGCAGAGTTAGGCGCGGTCGAACCGTTGTAGAAGGTAATGGTTTCGGTGCGGAGCGTGCTCGTCCCGGGAGAGGCGATGCTGACGGGCGGCACAGCGCTTGTCGGCGGCAGCGTGCCGATGAGAGGCACGGTTCCATTATCGACAAACCGCGTCGCGCCGGCGCCAACGGTCGTCAGCAGCGATTCGCTGCCCGGCGCTGTGCCCCGGTAGATATTGTAGTGGTCAATGCCCGCTAAAGCGCCGCCTTGCCATCGCAACGTGAGCGTACCATTGAGGGCCGTCGTAGAAGCGGACTGTTCGTTGCTGACAATGGTCTGGTTGCCGTTGGCGTCGACCGCCGTGACTACGTAGAAATAGGCGCCCGGCGCCAGGTTGCCGCCGGCCGAAGGAGTGATGAGCCCCAGCGTAGGTTGTCCGGCCGACAGCGTCTGGTTGCTGGACAGACCGTCCGTATAGCCCGTGCCGGCGACCGTGGCGACGAGCACCCTTTCGGCGCCTGCGGCCTGTCCGCGGTAAACGCGGTAGCCGGCCAGTCCGGACACGCTGCTCGCATTCCAACTCAATTGCACGCTGCCGTTGGCGCCGACCGTCACGTTCACTTCGTTGCTGGCCAACGTCTGATCGCCGTTGGCATCGACCGCCGTGACCACGTAGTAATAGGCGCCTGCAGGCAACTGCCCCCCGCCCATCGCTGTCGCTGCGTTCAGCGTCGGCCGCGTAAAGCGGCCGTCGTCAACAAAGCTGGTATGACCGGCGGGCACGGCGGCCAGCAGCGTTTCCCCGCCTTGCGCCGTACCTCGGTAGACGTTGTAATGCACCAGGTTCGCGCCCAACCCGCCGGCCGTCCACGACAGGGACAGCATGCCGCTGGCGCCCAGCGTGCTCGACATCTCATTGCTGGCGATCGTTTCATGGCCGCTCTTGTCGACGGCAGTCACCACGTAGTAATACGTGCCCGCCGCCAAGGCGCCGCTTGACGTATTGGCCGTGAGCGATGTGAGCGCGGGCTGGCCCGTCGACGCCCCGTTGTCGGTGACGGTGATGCTGTAAGGATAGCCGTTCTGTCCCGACGTCGGGAAATTGCCGGCGCCGCCCGCGGGAACGATGAGCGACTGACCGGGATCCGTCAGCGTCTGGGCCGCGTCGGGCTGGAAGCCCAATTTGAGCTGGTACCGACCAAACGTCCGCCCGCCCCAACCGCTGTCGGCCACGCTCGGGTTGAACTGGTCGTTGCCCGTGCTGGTGACGGCCACGTAGTAAATGCCCGGCTCCAAGCTCGTATTGATGAACGAGTCTTTGCCGAAGTAATCGTCGTTGCGGGCGATTACCTGTCGAGAGGCGGACTGTGTAACTTCCGGGGCGCCCGACGTGTTGACGGTGATTGGCCCGGCGAGTTGCACGTTGCCGGCGCCGAGCGTGGCGGCGGCGTTCAAGCCAGCCTCGCGCGCCGCATTGACGACCGCCGACACGATGCTGACGGCCAGATCCTGCCTGGTGCTGCTTGAACTGAAGAAGACGCCGAAGTGGCCGTTCGACAGTTTGCCCGTGCTTGCGTCGATCGCGTTTTTGTCGTTCGTGAA
>DASZUP010000858.1:0-4937 GCA_035547635.1 Pirellulales bacterium | reverse complement strand
GTTCTCCAGCCCGCTCGCCAAGCGTTGAAAATCTTCGCGTTCACGAAGCGGGGCGAAGGCGGCGGCCTCCCGCAGCACGGCTGCAGTCAGCCCGCCTTTGCGTGCGGCCTGCTCAAGCAGCACGACGGCGCGGCGGGCAGTCTGCTCGGCGGCGAAGTTCGCCGGCGGCGACTTTTTCGCCGCGGTCAAGCACAAGCAGAGAATTTCGGCGGCGGTGCGGTTGGCGTCCGCTTGCTCCGGCAAGGCGCCGGCCAACTGCTCGGCCGCTTGCAGAGCGAGCATGATCTCGCCTTGTTGCAGCCGGTCGTTGGCGAGCGTTGCGCTGTAGAGCACAAGCGGCGGCTGGTAACGCTCCATTTGCGGCGCCAGTTCGATGGCGCGACGCTGCGTGCGCACGGCGTCTTCTTCATAGGCCTGCGCGGAGCCTGGGTCGCGTTTGCGCGCCAGTTCCGCGGCATAGTCATAAGTCATTGCCAACTGAGCGAAGTAATTCGGCCGCAGAGGCTCGCGTTGGACCAGCTCGCGGCGAACCGCAAGGCAGCTTTGCAATTGTCGCTCCGCCTCCGGCGCCTCGCCGGCATCGGCGGACAACATGGCCAAACCGAACAGGCTAATCGCCAGCGTTTCGCGATTCGCCGTGCCGGCCATTGCCGCCGGCTCGCGCTCGCAGATCTCTCGGGCCCGCTGGAAGCCGCTTCGGGCAGCTTGCGTTTGCCCTTGGCGGGCGGAAAGTAGACCGCGGTTATTGAGCGCATCGGCCAACCGCTGCCGATAGGCCGGCACGTCGGGAAACTCCTCGACCAGCGATGCGAACAGCTCGATGGCTGACGTATAGGCTCGGTCGGCCGCAGCCGCGTCGCCGGCGGCCAGCGTCGCCGCTGCCAGGTTGTTCTCGGCTGAAGCGAGCAGCAGGCGGTACTCCGCTTTGGCAGGCGACTGCTCGTGCAAATGCTGGAAGCGCTTGCGAGCCTCGCGAAACGCCTCAATGGCCTGGTCGAGCCGTCCGATGGCTCGGGAAAGCGAGCCCAGGTTGCTATAGACGCCGCCCAGCGCCTGACTGATCTCGGCGCCGTCGGGATGTTGTTGCTCGAGCCGCCTGTAGAGCGACAAGGCCTGCTGTTCCGCCTCTTCGGCCGCCTGGGCATCGCCGGCGGCCAGCCGTGCCAGTCCCAGGTTGTTCCAACTGGCCGCTAACTGCTGGCGATAGTCGCCGTTGTCGGGCGACTCGTTCGCCAACTGCTCGAAATCCCGCCGGGCCGCTCGGTATTCAGCTTCCGCCGCCATGATCTGCTCAGACGAGCGCAACAGGTTGCCCAGGTTGTTGCGGGTCGCCGCCAGGTCGCGGCGGTATTCTTGCCGCTTTGGAAATTCGGCGGAGAGTTGGTCGAGCTCGCGAATCGCCTGGCGATAGTCGGCTTCGGCCGGTTCCAGGCGTCCGAAGATCTGCTGGATGGCAGCGGCTTGTCGCCGCGCCCGGCCCATTCGCCAGCGAACGCCCGGCTCGCCGGGGTTCTCACGTAGCAACCCCTGGCAAAACGCCAGCGTGAGCTCGAGAAAATCACGACGAATCGGATCGCTCTTCGGCAACGCCGCCAGATTCTCGCCGCTCAAGTGGTCGACCAGTTCGTCCACCGTATCCAATGCCAGGTCAAGGTCGCCTTCGGCCCGCTGACGCTGGCGCTCGGTTTCTGCCAATTGCAGGGAAAGCGTGCGGGCGTGGTAAGCGAAGCCGCCGGCGGCTGCGCCCAGCAACACGGCGACGGAACCCAGGGCGATTGCTCGAGCCGGATGACGCCGCACCCATTTGATGCCCCGTTCCAAGGCGCCCGGCGGACGCGCGACGATCGGCTCATGGTTCAAGAAGCGTCTGAGATCGGCCGCCAACTCGCCCGCCGAAGCGAAGCGCCGCGCCGGCGATTTCTCCAGACACTTCAGGCAGATGGTCTCCAGGTCGCGGGGGACATGCGCCGTCAACCTTCGCGGCGGCACGGGCTCTTCCGAAATCACGGCCAACAGCGTATCGACGGAGTCTTGGCCGTGGAACGGCGGGCGGCCCGTGAGCATCTCATACAGCATCACGCCAAGCGAATAGATGTCGCACGGCGGGCCAATTTGTCTGGCGGCGCCGCTGGCTTGCTCGGGCGCCATATAGGACGGCGTGCCCATCACGTCGCCCGTGCGAGTCCCGGCGGATTCGCCCTCGAGCCGCTTGGCCAGGCCGAAATCGGTGATTTTCATCGCGCCATGACGGTCGAACATTACGTTGGCCGGCTTCAAGTCGCGATGGACAACGCCGCGCCGGTGTGCAAATTCGATCGCCTCGGCCAGCAGCCAGATCATCTCGGCCGCCGCGCGCGGCGGCTGCGGCTTTCCTGCCAGTCTGTTCGAGAGACTGCCCCCTTCGAGATACTCCAGCGCAATGAACGGCCGACCCTCGGCCTGCCCGACCTCGTAAACCTGGACGATATTCGGATGATCCAAACGGGCGATCGCTTCGGCCTCGTTGGCGAACCTCCGCAGGTCGCCGGGACCAGCATGCGCGCCGGAGAGGATCATCTTCAAGGCCACGTCGCGTTTTAGCGCTAGCTGCCGCGCGCGGTAGACCACTCCCATTCCGCCGCGGCCCAACTCTTCGACAATCTCATAGCCCGGAGCGGCCGGCCAAGGAGACTTGGCCTTAGGCCAGGCGCTCTTGGGCAACGGCAGCGTCTCGTTGCCGACCGGCCCAGGCGAGGCGACATCCGCCGGATTTTCGCCTGCCGGCTGCCGCTGTTGCTGCAGCGTTTCGAGTTGCGCGGCAGCGCCGCAGACCGGACAGACCGTGGCGGCGCTCGTGGCGGCGCCGCCGCCTTCCGGAGCGGGCCAGTGATGGCCGTTCGCGCATGTCAGTTGTTCGCCCATCTCAACGCCGTCCGGTGGTTGAAAGCCGACGCCGAAATCATGCTCCGCGACGGTGACGCGGGGCTGCAGGAAAAAACGCGAATGTACGTTTTTGACATATTATGCCAGCCAGCTATGGTTGTCATGCCATGACGGAGCCGTTCCGCGAAGGCGAACGTCGGCAAGCTTTTGGGATCATCTGCCGAACCGCGAGGGAACCATGATCGGGTCAGCGAAACATTGGCGAATCGGGCTGCTGCTTGCAGGATGCTTGCTGCTGCTGGCATTGATGCTGCCGGTTTCCAACCTGGCGATTGGCAGAACCTACGTCGACGTCACTTCCGACGATGCAGACTTTCCGCAGATTTCCCGGCTGCTGCAGCGGAGCTGTGCCGATTGCCATACGCCAAATCTGACTGAGCAACCTTTGTACTTCAGCTTTCCCGTGGCCTCGCAGTTGATCGCCGAGGACATGCAGCAGGCGCAGACCCATATGGTGATCACCGAGGCGCAGTTGAGCGGCGCGGAACCGCTGAATGCCGTGCAACTGGCCAAGATCAAGCGCGTCATCGACGATCGCTCGATGCCGCCATTGCGCTACACCGCCATGCATTGGAACGCCGGTTTCAGCGCCGAGGAACGAGAAACGCTGCTTTCGTGGATCGAGAGCGTGCCCGGTGGCTACGAACCGCAACCGATTCCCCAGGAAAACCCCTTCAGCCCGGAACCGGCCAAGGTGTCGCTGGGCGAGCGGCTCTTCAATGACGTTCGACTTTCAGGCAACGACACGGTTACCTGCGCGTCATGCCATGACCTTGCGCGTGGCGGGGTGGACGGCCGGGTCGTCTCGCAAGGCATCGAGGGCCATCAAGGCCCGATCAACGCACCGACCGTTTTCAACGCCGCGATCAATTTTGCCCAGTTCTGGGATGGTCGAGCCCGCGACCTGAAGGAACAGGCTGCCGGCCCGGTGCTGAATCCGCTTGAAATGGGCGCTAAGTGGAAGGAAGTCATCGCGAAACTTGAGGCGGCGCCCGAGTACGAACAGGCGTTCCAAGCCGTTTATGACGGCGAGGTTTCCAGCGACACGATCACCGACGCCATCGCCGAATTCGAGCAGACGCTGCTCACGCCTGATTCCCGATTCGATAAATACTTGCGAGGCGATAAAGATGCGCTCGACGCGCAAGAGCAGCGAGGCTACGCGCTGTTTACGGCCAACCACTGCGCGACCTGCCACACCGGCGTGAATCTCGGCAGCCTCACGTACGAGAAGATGGGCTTGAAGGGCGATTACTTTCAGGCGCGTGGCGGAAAGCTTACGGAGGCTGATCTCGGGCGGTTCCATGTCACCAAGGAAGAGACCGATCGCTCGAAGTTCAAAACGCCCACCCTCCGCAACATCGAGCTAACGGCCCCCTATTTTCATGACGGCTCGGTCAAAACGCTCGCTGACGCCGTGCGGACGATGGCAACATTTCAACTCGGCGTGCAACTCTCTGGCGAGGACGTGGAGTCAATCGCCGCATTCCTCCAGACGCTCACTGGCGAATACCAAGGCCAGCCGCTGGCGGGCGGGCTCCAAGCGGACGAATAGGCCGCGTAAAGGAGAATTGCGAATGCCGGCGAGGCGCTTTCATGAGTTCACGCCTCTTGGCGCTGCTGGGGCTCGCTTCGCTGCCCGCCTTTCGCCGCGGACGCAGGCAGCCCACAGCTTGTACATGGCAGACCGCCGGTCACGACAACGAAAAAAGGCACAGCAACCCGCATTACAGGTTGCTGTGCCTCGAAACTTCTAAAGAGAAACCTCCAGGCGGCTTAGAACTCGCCGTTGATGGTTTCGCTTCCGGCTCGGGTGTTCAAGCTCGCCCAGATTTGGAAGGCGAGATTCTGCTGAATGGTCTGCGTGTGACCATCAGCAAACACCGCGATGACGGCGCCCGGGTGAGCACTGTCCGGACCCGGCCAATCCGAGTTAGGGGGATACATTGCGTTGTAACGGGGCGCCACGCCCACGGAAGCAGGCGAGCCACCGGTCGCAGCGGTTTCAAAAGCCT
>DASZUP010000857.1:0-10267 GCA_035547635.1 Pirellulales bacterium | reverse complement strand
GCCGAGTAGATGGTTCCTGCCCGCACGTGGTGAGGTTGCCCTCGATGCGTAGAATCGGAAAAGCAAGCTTTACTGAAGAACCGGCAGACCCGCCGGGCCGCGAGCGGATTTGTAGCATGAATCGCGCCAAACTCCGCCTGCGCCGGCGAGCCATGCCGGTAGATTATCCCAGGCCACAGCGGTAAATTGTAGGGACCAAGACTGGAATTCCCGCCTCGTTGCCCCCGCTATGGCCCCCCGCATGCCCGATTCAATGCATCCTCGCGCCGTCGTCTTTGATCTCGACGGTCTGTTGTTCAATACCGAAGAACTTTATCAAGACGTGGGAAGCGAGCTGTTGCGGCGCCGCGGGCATGTGTTCGAGCACGATCTGCTCAACGCCATGATGGGCCGGCCCTCGCGGGTGGCGTTGCAGATGATGATCGATCATCACAACCTGGACGACACCGTCGAGACGTTGGCCGCCGAGACGGCCGAGATCTTTCCGGCGATTCTCGACGCCCGGCTGGCGTTGATGCCTGGCGCCGAAGCGTTGCTGGAAGCCCTGGAGCACGCAGATATTCCCAAGGCAATTGGCACCAGCAGCGGACGGCGGTTTGTAACCGGCGTGCTGGGACGGTTTCACCTCGAGCCGCGGTTTGAGTTCATCCTGACGGCCGAGGACGTGGTCGAAGGCAAACCGGCGCCGGAGATCTACTTGAAGGCCGCCCAGCGCTTTGGCATGACGGCCGCCGAAATGGCGGTCTTTGAGGACAGCCAGAATGGTTGCCGCGCGGCGGTTGCCTCCGGCGCCAAGGCCGTGGCCGTTCCGGGCGGTCACAGCGTTACGCATAGTTTCGAGGGCGCGGCCTTGATCGCGGAATCGCTGGCTGATCCGCGCATCTACGAGTTGCTGGGATTACCGCGGCAGCAATGATTTCAGCGTCGTCGCTTCAGCGCAGACGATGAAGCTCCGCGAGCCCGACGAGCGAATCAAGCTGCGCAAGCGACAATGCACGCTCGTTCACGCCGCGGCGCTTTGTACGACGGCCCATACGGCGTTGCCTTCGAGTTTTTCTCGGTAGCCATTGGCGGCTTGCGTCACGAAGCGAGCCAAGCCTTCCCGCAACAACGGCAGAGGCGTTCCGAGTTGCCGCCGGACGAGCTGCGTGTTGAGCGAAGTCTCATCGACGTTGCCGCGGCGCGGCTCGTCGTCGCTCACGCGGACATGCCGACCCGCAAATCCGCCCGCTGTGGCCAGCGCGGCCGCAAATCGGAACGGGCTGGTGCGCTCGGCCCCGGTCATGTGAATTCTGCCTTGCAAGCGGAGTAGCAGAGCCTTGTAGATCAGTTCGGCCAGATCGCTGGCTAGAATCGGCGTCGCGTGCCGTTCGGCGTCGCCTTGGCAAGGTTCGCCGCGACTGAGAGCGTTCCAGAGCCGTTCCGCATAGTTCACTTCGGCTCCGGCGGGGCTCCAACCGTACGCGTGCGTTCGGATGACCAGCGCCGAACTGTTGGATAGCGCCTGCTCCAGGGCCAAGGCGGCGTCTCGGACACGGCCTGAAGCAGCCGGCCGAGCCTCTTCCCCATGGAACATTCTCGGGCCGGCGAACAGGCCGTCGGTCGTAACGACGAGCAATCGGGCATCGATCTGTTCCGCGGCCTCGACCATTTGCAGCGCCAAGCGGATTTCGTGGTCGACGTCCGCCAGCGGGGAGTCCGCCAGATCCCAAGCGGACCTGGACAGCGGGCCGCAATGAATCACGTATCGAGGCGCCTCGGTTTCAATGTGCCTCGCTACGTCGTTCGGGTCGTCGGCGTCGCAGTCGAGCAGCCGGCAGTCGGCCGGGGCCGTACCGCGACGCGAGAGCGCTACCATCTCGCAACGATCCGCCAACGTCCAGGCGACGTTCGCGCCGACAAGTTCATCCACGCCGGTAACCAGCACTTTATCCACAGCAGGCCTCCATGCCTTTCAACTCGATCGCCGTTGAGGTTCGATCATCCCTGAATTCGAGCTTGGCCATGCCAGCCGACGCACGAGCGCATCATGACTCGCACATCCTGACTGGCCGTCGATTCGTCGCCCCGGCGTCGTCTCTTCGTGAGGCGTCGCGAGAGGGCGGATTTTACCTGCCGCATCGTCCGCCTCCAAGGCGAGTTCTGCAATTGGTTCACGTTTGCCGAGCCGTGGCGGGGGGGAGAGCGATGCCCAAGATTTCAAGCCCAAACGCCGCGATGCGGCGGCTAATTGCCACCCCCTAGCCGCTTTGCGTTCCAACCGCCTCGAACTTTTCAAGCTGACCGGCCACAATCTGCAGGCTTTGGCGCCAGAAGTCGGGCTGCGTGATATCAATGCCGAAGCGGGCTGCAAGCGGAGCGGCGTAGTCCTGGCCCGTGGCGCGCAGCAACTCTTTGTATCGCGGCACGAAGCCGGCGCCTTCCTGGCGATAGACGGCGTACAGGCCGAGCCCGAACAAGTGGCCGAAGGCGTACGGGAAATTGTAGAAGTTGTGTTCGTGGCTGTAGTAGTGGGGCTTCCAAAGCCACATGTAGCGATGGTAAGTCGCCGGATCGATGCCGTCGCCATAGGTTTCTCCTTGGGCGGCGAGCATCAGATCGCAAAACTCCTCGGGGCTGAGCTCGCTTTCTTCGCGGCGGGCGAACACGGCCGATTCGAACAGGAACCGCGAACTGATATCGAGGCAGACTTGGGTTGCGCCGGCCAACTGGGCTTCCAGAATCATCAGTTGCTCTTCGGGCCTGGCTTCGTCCAGCGCCGCCTCGGCGATCAACGTTTCGCAGAAGATGCTGGCGGTTTCGGCCAGCGTCGAAGGGGTTCCTCGCAACAGCGGCGCCAGGCCGCGTTGGCAATCGTTGTGATAGCCGTGCCCCAACTCATGCGCCAGCGTGCTTACCTGCTCGAAACTGCCGTCGAAATTGGCCAGAATCCGGCTTTCGTCGACGCCGACGACCGGCATGCAGAAGGCGCCGCCCCGCTTGCCGTCGCGCGGAGCGCCGTCGATCCAGTTGCGATCGAAAGCCAGCGCGGCGTATTCGCCCAGGTCCGCATGGAACGTGCCGAACTTTTCCACGATAAAATCGCGCGCCTGCCGCCACGAGAACGTCGTGTGCGAAGCGCCCAGCGGCGCGAACAAATCCCACCAGGCCAACTGCTGCTTGCCGAGCTTGCGGGCCTTGGCGGAAAGATAACGCCGGAACATCGGAAACGCTTCGCGGATGGCGCCCAACAGCGCGTCGAGCGTCGGGCGGTCGATGCGGTTCTGGTCCAATGCCGCGTGCAGCACGCTGGGCCGATGGCGGCGCCGGTTGAGCGTGAGCGCCGTTCCCTTGACGCCGTTCAGGCAGGCGGCGACCGTCGTGCGGATGGAATGCCAGCCTTGCAGTTCGGCTTCGTACGCCCGGCGGCGGATTTCCGGATCGGGGTCGTAGGACAGGTTGCGGATGACGGTAATCGGCAGCAGTTCGCTTTGTCCTTCGCGTTCGAAAGCGACTTTCAATTGGCTGGTCGCGTTGCCTTGCAGCTTGCCGAAGGCGCTGCCGGCATCGAGGCATAATTCCGCAGCCAATGCTTCCTGCTCTTCGCTCATCAGGTAGCGGCTTTGGCGGGCCGCGTCGTGCAGAAAGAAGGCGTGCCGCTCGAGCGTATCATGGCCGGCGATCAGTTCCGGCAGCAGCGATTCGAGCGCGCCGAGCCAGCCTTGCAGCCGCACGTGCAACTGTTTGCGGCGAGTTTCGACCAGTTCCAGCTTCGAAGCTTCGCGCGCAGCCAAGGCGTTATAGCTGTCGGTGGAGACGAAGGCGTGAATGAAAGAATCGAGCGATTCGGCCAGCACGGCCGCGGCGTTCGCACGTTCGACGGCTTCTATCAGCGTCTCCGCCAAATGCTTCGTTTCGGCGGGCTGCTCGTTCAAGCGGCGGATTTGCCGCTCATCGCAAAAAGCCTGCAAATCGCTGAGTTGCTGTTCCAACTCGGCGAAGGCGGCGGCATAGTCGTCGCCTTCAAGTCCGGAGTAGACGTTCGACAGATCCCAACGCGTTGGTTGGTCGTGAGCTTCGGCGGTCACAGCAGAGGCCTTTCTTGCGCTTCGATTTCACGCGGAGAAAAGCGTACTGTAATGCTAAGCGAGCAGGCTCCACAACAGGTAGGTCGTAATCGCGACGAACCCGAACAACGGATAGCCTTCCAGCAACATGCTGTTCCAGGAATAATTCCCCTCGTTGCGCATGGCCGAATTCGCTCCTGCAACGGACCCGCTCGTTGCGAGCGCACGTCCCGCATTCGGCAGAGCGTGCCGGCGGAACAATGCTGCCTGGCGGCCCCCCGCCGCTCGCAAATCCTGTTCGAGAAGTATCGGTGTTAACTGCTTTGCCGGTTGAATCGACTTCTGCGCCAGGCAACGCCCGGCGTGAAACGCTGAGACGATCGCGGTGAACAACCTGTTGAGCATGGAAGTTGCGCCGAAAGTGAAAGGATGTGTGGAAATGGCTGCCGCGGGCGGAAATGCAAGGGATTCGCAGGCCCGTCGCGCGGTCAAAAGCCGGTTCGCAGCTTCAGGTTCTACACGCGGAGCCGGAAGCCTTCCCAGATTTCGCCATAGGTGAACTCTAGCTCCAAAAACCGGACGTATTGCCACTTTCTCAACTTCTCGAAGCTTCCCAATCTTCCTCAAGGCCCAATTAGGCCTGACGAGCTGGACGAAATGAAAAAAACGAGGCAAGCACTCGCCGCCGCCGGGAAAGCGGTCTTTGGGGCCTCGGAGCGAAGGCGCCGTTTCGGCCCCGCTTACGGCTTAACGCCAATGCAATAGAGAGCCCGATTCGATCGCAACAGCAGTTGGCTGCGGCTAATCGCGGGCGTGGCGTTGAACACGCTGCCGTCACGAGCGAACCGATTGACGGCGAGCTGTTTGAACTTCGGCCCGGTTGCCAGCACGTACGCGCCGTGCTCGCGCGACACCGCGTACAGCTTTCCGTCGGCGATCACCGGAGAGGCATAAAACGTGCCGCCGGAGGGAGAGAGCCGTTCGCGATAGGCGACCTCGCCGCTGGCCGCGTCGACGCAGCCGACGATGCCGCGCTCATCGACGGTATAGATATAACCTTGATAAAAGACAGGCGAGGTAATGCCCGAACCGACGCCCGAGGCGCGCCACGCGACGTGCGTTTCCGTTACGTCGCCCTGTCCTCCGGGCCTGACCGCCAGCAGCACGTTCGGCTTGCCGCCGAAAGCGTAGATCAGCCCGTCGTGCAGGATCGGGCTGGGCGAGGCGTACGCCTGTTTCGTCTGGCACGTCCAGAGCCGCTCGCCCGTTTCAGGATCGAGGCCCAATAGCCGAGACTTGATGCTGACGACCAACTCGCGCCGCCCGTCGGGCAACTCGATGGCGATCGGCGTGCTCCAGGAACTGATCAGACGTTTCGCTCGCCAGAGTTCCTTGCCGTTGCGCTTGTCCAGCGCGATGAAGGCGTCGCTTTCGACTGCGGCGTTGACCAGCAGCCGGTCGCCGTCGACCACGAGCGATCCGCCCGTACCCCAGTTGTGCGCATACTCGCCGACCGCTGCGTGCCAGAGCGGTTGGCCTTCCAGGTCATAGGCCCGCACGCCCGATGTGCCGAAGAAGACGTAGACTCGTTCGCCATCGCTGCTCGGCGTGCTGGTGGCGTAGCCGTGCTGGGGCAGAAAGTCGACGTAGTTCGTTTCCTTCCCTTCGGCAGCGACCACCTGGCGCCACAGCGTTTCGCCCGTCTCGCGTTTCAGGCATAACAGATGACGTTTGAGATTTTTGATGTCGCCCGGGTTGTCTACGTCGAGCCCATAGCCGCTATAGCAGGTGATGAACAGGCGGTCGCCGATCACGATCGGGCTGGAAGCGCCGTAGCCCGGCAATGCGACCTGCCAGGCGATGTTTTCGTCGCTGCTCCAAGTGACGGGCAACCCGCGGTCTTCGCTGCTCGCCGCCCCGCCGGGACCGCGGAATTGAGGCCAATCCGCGGCGCGACTGCCGCCGTGAAGCAACGTGCAGAAGAGCGTCAGACTCAAGAGCGTACGAAGTGCGTGAACCGTCACGATGGCTTTCCCGCTGGTTCTGTTTCAAGGCTTTTCAAGACGGTTTCCTGGCAGGCAGAGGCCGCTTGGCGCAACTCAGGTCCGCATCCGGCGACCGGAAACGCGCGACGAAGGCCCGCCGATAAACAGATCGTAACCGACCGGCTTTCGGATGCAATCGCGGGTCGTGTCGCCGCGGTCCCGCGAGACGGGCTTTCCGACGCATAATCGCGTCAAGCAAGAATGGCCGCAAAGCTCTTTTTTCTTTTCGGCGGCTGGCTCCGCGCCCGCAAAGCAGGTAGGCTAAGGGCCTCGTCCCCGCGCTTGGCGGGGCCGCGAGCCTGGCCTGCTCGCCGACGCACGCCTGCCGTCGTCTGGAGCAAGACGCCAGAGGTCTCGCGCATGCATTGAATCAACCGCCCGCCCAGGAACCTTTCACGCCATGTTGCACCGCTTCGCCCTCCCCTGTCTGCTTCTCTCCGCCCTGGTCTCGACGGCGAGCTCCAATTTGCACGCCAAGGAGCCCATCACGCCCAAGGAAACGATTCAGCTTTTTAACGGCCAGGACTTGTCCGGCTGGTACACGTGGTTGAAAGACACGAAATACGAAGATCCGCGGAAGGTCTTCACCGTCCACGATGGCATGGTTCACATTTCGGGCGACGGGCTCGGCTGCATTACGACCAAGGAAGAGTACCGCGACTACCATTTGGTGACCGAGTGGAAGTGGGGCGAACGGACCTGGGGCGCCCGCAAGAAGGCGACGAAAGACTCGGGCATTCTAGTCCATTGCACCGGCCGCGACGGAGGCTACAGCGGCATCTGGATGGCGTCGATCGAGGCGCAGATCATTCAAGGGGGCTGTGGCGATTTCATCGTCGTCGCCGGCAACAATGAGGACGGCTCTCCGGTTCCGCTGAGTATTACGGCCGAGGTCGTTAAGGACCGCGACGGCGAGTCGGTCTGGCACAAAGGGGGCGAGCCGCAAAAGTTCACCCGCGGCAGGGTCAACTGGTTCGGCCGCGACCCGGACTGGAAAGACGTCATCGGCTTCCGCGGTCCCCAAGAGGTCGAAAAACCGGATGGCGAGTGGAACCGGATGGAGGTGATCTGCGACGGAGGCCGCATCACGAACATCGTTAACGGCGTGGTCGTCAACGAAGCGTATGACGTCGTTCCCCAGGCAGGGAAGATCATCGTGCAGACGGAGTTGGCGGAGATTTACTTCCGCAAGATTGAATTGCAGCCGCTGAAGAAGAAATAGCGGGCATTTATTCCGGTCGCTCAGCCCGGCGCGTCGCCCTTGACGCGCCGATCGTGTAAGCGGTTGCGACCATGCGGACGGGCAGGGGCCGCGGGCGCCGCCCCGGTTGTGCGCTGCTAGGCCATAGGAGATGGAAGTCTGATGAAACGCTTTCTTGCATTGCTTCTGGCGGCGTTGGTCGCCGGCGCGGCATCTGGCGCGGAAACTGAGCCAAAGGCGGAGACGGTCAGCGTTCACAAGATCTGGGATCGGGCTCCGCACAACGCCTTCACGGATCTGATTCGCTATCAGGACCGCTGGTATTGTGTATTTCGCGAAGGCCAGGCACACGTCTCGCCCGACGGCGCGTTGCGGATCATTGTTTCTCCGGACGGCGAAACTTGGGAGAGCGCCGCGCTGTTGACCTCGGAAACAGCCGACCTGCGCGACGCGAAGATTTCCGTCACGCCTGACGGCCGGCTCATGCTGCTTGGCGCCGGCGCCTGGCACAAGCCGAAGCCCGCCACGCACCAGTCGCTGGTCTGGTTCTCTGAAGACGGCCGAAAGTGGAGCGAGGCGGTCGAAATCGGCGAGCCCGATATGTGGCTGTGGAGGGCGACCTGGCACAAGGGCAAGGCCTATGGAATCGGTTACGGCACGAACAAGTCGCAACGGCTCGTGCGACTTTACCAAAGCGATGACGGCCGCGATTGGGAAACGCTCGTTCCTGATTTGTTCGACCAGGGATACCCCAACGAGTCGTCGTTGCTCTTTGATGACCAGGATCGCTGCCTGTGCCTGCTGCGCCGAGACGGCGGCTCGCGTACGGCGCAGCTCGGCAGTTCGCAGCCGCCGTATACCGAATGGCGCTGGAAAGACTTGGGCGCTGCTGCGGGCGGCCCCCAGATGATTCGCCTGCCAAATGGCCGGATCGTCGCTGCCACCCGGCTGTACGACGGCAAGGTCCGCACCTCGCTCAGTTGGATCGATCCCGAAGCCGGCGCGATGAAGGAGTTCCTGACGCTTCCTTCAGGCGGCGACGCCAGCTACGCAGGCCTGGTCTGGCACGAGGACCTGTTGTGGGTCAGCTACTATTCCTCGCACGAAGCCAAGACCTGCATTTACCTGGCCAAAGTGAAGTTCAGCGATTGAACGGCTCGCGAAGCGAGACAAGACGACTGGCGGCTTCCGGCGATCACGGGTTGTCGCGTTGGATGGTTTGCCAGGTCTGCTGCTCGGCCGACGCGAGAATGGCCAGGTTGACGCGGAGCGTCTGCAGGCCGTCGTGGATGGTGCACAGAGGGGCGGCGCTGCCTTCGACGGCATCCAGGAACGCCTCGGCCTGGCGGACGAACAGCGCGTCGCGCTCCAGCGGCGGCCACGTCTCATCGTGCCAATCAGCTCCCGGTTCCGTCGCCCAACGCCAGCGATTGGCGTGATACTCGAACCGGACGATGCCGCCGCGGCAAACCACGCTGATGGTCGATTCGTTGGCGGCCTGGTGCTGATTCAAGCTGTAGGATGCCATGACTCGCCCGTGGCGGGCCAACACGTGGACGGTGTCTTCCACCGTCACGCCTTCCAATGCCAGGTGGTCGATATCGGCGGCCAGCCGGTCCGCCGGGCCGATGAGCCATTCCGAGGCGTTGATGACGTGCGTAAGTGCGTCGTGCACCGCCCCGCCGCCGGTGGCGCGGTCCTTATAGTAAATCTCCCGATAAGCCGGCCGGTAGAACGGAAAGTGCTGTCCGCCGTTGGCGACAAGCTGCAGCGGCTCGCCGAACCGCCCGCTGTGCAGTGCGTTGCGCATGGCCGTCAACACGGGGTGGGCGCGATAGACGTAAGCCACCCCTGCGGCCAACTTTCCGCTACGGAATTGCTGCTCAAGCGTTTCGATGCCATCCAGACGGGTGCTCAGCGGTTTTTCGATCAGCACGTGCACGCCTGCCTCGGCGGCCGCCTGCGCCATGGGGATGTGCAGGTGCGCGGGCGTACAGATCACCGCAACGTCGGGCTTGTCGGCCAGCGCCAGCGGGAGATCATCGAAGGTTTGCTTGAACGAGTATCGCTCGGCGACCGTGCGGCGCAGTTCAGCATTCAATTCACAAATCGATACTTCCGCGCGGTTTGTTGCAAGGAAACAACGTGCATGCCGCTCGCCAATCGAACCGACGCCCACGACCAGAACGCGTTTTAGGGGATTCATTACGAGGCTTTTCCTGTTGCGCGTGGCATTTACCGTCGGCGATTTAAGGTGTGATAGGAGCCCTGGGGAGCCATCGGATGAAGATCGGCCCTCGTTACCCTGGGGGCGGAACCGTCGTCGGCTATGAAAGCTAATGGCCGCCTGACTTGATAGCAACCCTCGCCTGGGCAGGGGCTTTTGGTCATTGATTGAAAGGAGCGTTGCCGCTCAGGTTTGTGCGGCGTCGCTAGCTCAGGTGCGACCGTCCCCCGCCTACAGGATGGGAAACGGGCGAACGGCGCCCCAAGCCCCCTAGAGTCGCGCGCCGGCCCTTCGCAATTCTCACGGAATTTCCCATTTTTCACTGTAACTGGATCGCGAATTTGCTACCTTATGTCTGCGGGCGATGCTGCGCAAACATGACGGCAGGCAGCATCGCCGGTGCGCGCCGCGTCTGCAGCAGCTTGGTTCCAGTTTCGCTGCCAGACGACAAGTTCGTTGCGACGCGACAAGGGAATCTCTCGGATGTTATCCACATCATTCCCCACGCATTTAAGTTCTGAGTTGCTCGGCCGGCCCGAGACGGGTGCCGTTTTATCTGCCCAGAGGCCTGCAAACGGTCTTGCATGGACAAGCCGATTTGCCTCCCTCGTCAGGCGCCTTCTGGGGGCGGAACCGTCGTCGGCTATGAAAGCTAATGGCCGCCTGACTTGATAGCAACCCTCGCCTGGGCAGGGGCTTTTGGTCATTGATTGAAAGGAGCGTTGCCGCTCAGGTTTGTGCGGCGTCG
>DASZUP010000856.1:0-2352 GCA_035547635.1 Pirellulales bacterium | reverse complement strand
GTTCTGGCTGTTCGCCGCTTACTGGCTCGGACTCGCCTCATTTGCAGCCGGGTGGTTTGACTGGCGCTGGCGAACCGAAGCTGGCGAGCTGCGCGGCCTGCATCGGCTGCTGGGCGAACGAGCCGCCCGTTGGGCGTTGCTTGGCGGCGGCGGAGCGATGATGATCGCCATCGTATGGTTGATCTGGTAACTGAACGCCTTGGTCGTCGATGTCGCAAGTCTTCCGTTCGCGGCCGCTGGCGTCAGCGTGACGAGCCGCCAGTCCGATGCAGACCGGTGAACAAGCCCGGTTAGCGAAATTGTCCAAACAAGTCATGCTTCGGCCAGTCGCTTACCGTGCGGGATGCCTTCCACAGCAGTGCATCGAGTTCGGTCGTGAAGGCTTTATAGGCGTCGCCCGGGGGGCGCGAATTGAACAGCGCGGCCCATGACATGCCCCGGCCGGTGCGCACCAGCAAGGCCGACGTGCCGGGCAGCGAGCCGGTGTGCCACCAGTTCGCCCGCTGCCAGCCAGGTTCGTTGCCTTGGGTACGGATCTGCCAACCGAGTCCATAGTACGTGGCGCCCTTTTGCGAAACCGGCGGCGCCGGCCGGGCTGTCATCATGGCGAGCGACTCTTCCTGCAGCAGGCGTTCGCCGCGCCTGCCTTCCAGCGCCGTGACGAAGCGCAACAGGTCGGGCGCCGAAGCAATCCAGCCGCCGTGAGCGTCCATCGCTTCCAGATAGAAGCCGCCGTCAGGCCAGCAGACGTGCTCCGTCACGTCGGGAAACACGCAACGCGTTCTTTGCTCGGCCGGTTGAGCATAATAGAGCGTTTCATCGTCGGCACGTTGTGACAGCCGGGTATGGCCCAGCTTCATCCTTGTGGCGCCGCAGGGCTGGAGCACCAGTTCTTGCACGGCCTGCTCGTAGTCCTTTCCGGTTGCTTGTTCGACCAGGCGGCCGAGCAGGCAATAGCCGAAATTCGAATAGGCGTAGCTGGCGCCGGGATCGAAGTCGAGCGGCTGACGCAGCATGAAGCGAATGATCGTCGCCGGTTCGGCCGGTGCGGGGGCGTTGACAGCCTTCGCCGCCTTGAACGGGTTGAACATCGGATCGAAGCTTTGATTGCGATCCCAACCCGCCGTGTGCGTCAGCAGTTGGCGAATGGTAATTTGCCGCAGCCTTTTGTCTGCGTCGGCCCCTTTGGCAAGGCTGAACTCCGGCAGCGCTTCAAACACGCGACCGTCGAGATCCAGCCGCTGCTGCTCGACCAAACGCAAGACGGTTGCGGAAGTGATTGGCTTCGATACGCTCGCTACGCGGAACCGCGTGCCGGGCTGAACCGGCTTTTGTCCTTCGACGTCCGCCCATCCGTATCCGCGAACGAGGACGAGCCGCCCGTCTTTGGCCACTGCAATCTGCCCGCCCGGCAGCTTCCACTTGTGCATGAACTCGGCGACCAGGCGGTCGTACGCCTGCATGCTTTCCGGCGCCTCGCCGGTCATCGGCAACTTGGCGGCGGTCGTCTGCGTTTCGTCAGCGCAGACGGAACCGGCAACGAGCAGAAGACAGAATGCAATGGCCCGCCCAACGCATGCCGCTGCCACGGTCGATAATGCCGTCACGGCGCGGCGGCAAAGAACGGAAACGCGGTATGATTCAGGCAAGACAAACGGCATTTGTTTCCTCGGCGTCGACGGGCGAGAAGTGACAGGGAGACTGCAATCGCCGCCAGAATCGTAATGGCGCCTGAGACCGTTGGCCAGGACTTTTTGCGACCTGGCGGACAAAGACGCGACGGTGCGAAACTCGGCCCGGAACCGATCAAGGTTGTGCTTTTCCCGCCGGCGAACATTTTGATAAACTGCCGTACATGGTTGGCCGACTTCAATTTCGACTGCGAACGATGCTCGTTGCCGTTGCCATGGTCGCTGTGGGCTGTGTCGTGACGCAATTTGCCGTCCGCGAATATCGTGAACATGCACTTCGCGAGCGGATACGACTGCAGCGTGCGGCGACTGACCGACTGTGGGACGCACCCGCCGTTCCGGCAATGCGAAAGCGATAAAACGCCAGGCCGTACGGAGCCTTTCCTTACCGTGAGCTGCGCGTCTTGGCGTTCGCCGCGGCGGCCCGAGCGTTGCTTGCGTTTCAAGCTATCGCAGCCGCAAGCTCGGTCGTTCAAGCTCTGCGGGGACCACTTCGCCGATGATGGCGGCCGGGCATGGGCTGGCCTCGCGCAACTGCGACACAAATTGTTCGGCCTGGTCAGGGCGGATGCCAAGTAACAAGCCGCCCGAGGTCTGCGGATCGAACAGGGCGGAATATGCGGCGTGCGACGCATTGCCTGAAGATCGCACGACTTCGATT
>DASZUP010000855.1:0-2822 GCA_035547635.1 Pirellulales bacterium | reverse complement strand
ATCAGCGACAAACGCAACATCCGCCAGGACAAACGCGAAGAGCAAACCGTGCAGCGGCGTGAGACGCCAAGCTGGCCGTGTTACCGATCTCTCAAGACCTTCGCTGCAGCCATCGGCCATGGTGCGCCGCCCCCAACTCTTGTTAGCGTTTTGCTTTCACAGTTTCTCCGCACCGCCGCTTGCGATCTCAGCTCGCAAGCTCCGTCGCCTCAACTGCTCCGCACTCCGCATTCCGAGTTCCGCGCTCCGAGTTCGTCCGCTCACTCGTCCGTCACGCAGCCTTCCGAGGCGCTCTTCACGTTCTTGATGTACTTGTAAAGCGTGCCGCGCGTGGCTTTGTACGCAGGCGTTTTCCAGCGCGCCTTGCGTGCGGCCAGTTCTTCGTCGCTGAGCGCCACTTCCAGCAGGTTTTTCGCAGCGTCGATCGTGATCATGTCGCCGTTTTCGACCAGGGCGAGCGGTCCGCCTTCCTGGGCCTCGGGCGTGATGTGGCCGACGATAAAACCGTGCGAACCGCCGGAAAAGCGACCGTCGGTCATCAACGCCACGTCCTTGCCCAAACCGGCGCCCATGATGGCCGAGGTGGGCGTGAGCATCTCGGGCATGCCGGGACCGCCCTTGGGGCCTTCATAGCGGATGATGACCACGTCCCCTTTGGCGATCTGCTTCTGCTCCAAGGCCGCCAGCATCTCTTCTTCTGAATCGAAGACTTTGGCCGGCCCGGCGAAGCGCATCCCTTCTTTGCCGGTGATCTTGGCCACGGCGCCGCCCGGCGCCAGGTTGCCTTTGAGAATCTGGATGTGCCCGGTCTTCTTGATCGGGTCTTCGAGCGGATGGAACACGTCCTGCCCAGGCGTGAAGCCGGGCAAGTCCGCCAGGTTCTCTGCGATCGTCTTGCCGGTGACGGTCAGGCAACTGCCGTCGATCATGTCCTTTTCCAGCAGGTACTTCATCACGGCCGGCGTTCCACCGACCTTGTGCAGATCTTCCTCCACGTAGCGGCCGCTTGGCTTCAGGTCGGCCAGGAACGGCACGCGATCGCTGACCCGCTGGAAATCGTCGATCGTCAATTCCACATCCACCGCACGGGCCATCGCAATCAGGTGCAGCACGGCATTGGTCGAACCTCCCAGCGCCATAACCACGACCATCGCGTTCTCGAATGCCCGGCGAGTCATGATGTCGCGAGGCTTGATGTCGCGCTCCAGGCAGACGCGAATGGCGGCGCCGGCGCGGAAACACTCGTCCAGCTTGGCCGGATCCTCGGCGGGCGTCGAAGAACTGTAGGGCAAAGCCATGCCCATCGCTTCAATGGCCGATGCCATGGTGTTGGCCGTGTACATGCCGCCGCAGGCGCCGGCGCCGGGGCAGCTCTTGCGCACCACGTCTTGCCGCCCCGCCTCGTCCAACTTGCCGGCCAGGTATTCGCCGTAGCATTGGAAGGCGGAGACGATGTCGAGTGCGTCGCCGTTCTTATGGCCCGGCTTGATCGTGCCGCCGTAGACCATCAGCGAGGGCCGGTTGACGCGTCCCATCGCAATCAGGCAGCCGGGCATGTTCTTGTCGCAGCCTGGAATGGAAACGTTGGCGTCGTACCACTGGGCGTGCATCACCGTCTCGATGGAATCGGCGATGATATCTCGCGATTGCAGCGAGTAGCTCATGCCTTCCGTGCCCATCGAGATGCCGTCGCTGACGCCGATGGTGTTGAACCGCATGCCGACCATGCCTGCCGCCGTCACTCCCTCTTTAACCTTGGCGGCCAGGTCGTTGAGGTGCATGTTGCAGGTGTTGCCTTCGTACCAGACGCTGGCAATGCCGATTTGCGCCTTCTGCATGTCTTCCGGCGTCATGCCCGTGCCGTAAAGCATGGCCTGGCTGGCGCCTTGGCTTTTGGGCTGGGTAATGCGAGAGCTGTACTTGTTCAGTGGCTGCGACATCGGGGCAAACTCCAGACAGGGGGGACGGCAATCTTTCAAAAGAACACAAAATTCGCTCGCAGGCAAGGGGCGGAGGCGTCCGCGAGGACCCGCCGAAGGGGTTGGAAACGCTGGCCCTGCCCGCACGCCGCCGCTCATGCTGAGATGCGTCTTTGCGAAACGCACGGCGATGAGAAAAAAGATTGTGCCCGGCTCGCAATTTTTACACAGCCGGGCATGCTAGCGGCACGCGCGTTGCACCCTGGGGCAGTAGACTTCCTGGCCGTCTCTTGGCGGTCATTTCGGCTCCTCATCCCGCAGTGAACTAGACAGCCCGTGACGCGCGACCGACCCAAGTGACCGCCGACGGGCCCAGATGCCCATGCCTCTCGCCGAGTACCGACGTAAACGCCGCTTCTCCCGCAGCCCGGAGCCGCAAGGCAAGCGAAACCGGGCGGCGCCGCAAAGTCGGTTCGTAGTACAGAAACACGCCGCGAGCACGCTGCACTACGATTTTCGGCTGGAACTTGCCGGGGTGCTCAAGAGTTGGGCCGTGCCGAAAGGCCCCAGTTTCGACCCGAGCGAAAAGCGCCTGGCGGTCCAGGTCGAAGACCATCCGCTCGAGTATGCCGACTTCGAGGGGGCCATTCCCTCAGGAGAATACGGTGCGGGGAACGTGATCGTCTGGGACCGCGGCGACTGGGAGCCGGAGGGCGATCCGAAAGAAGGCTATCGCAACGGCCGTTTGAACTTTACCCTGCACGGCGAAAAGCTACACGGCGGCTGGTCGCTGATTCGCATGGCGCCGCGCCGCAAGCAGAAGGCAATCAACTGGCTGCTGATCAAACGGCATGACGACGACGCCCGACCGCAAGCGGATTACGACGTACTGACCGCAGAACC
>DASZUP010000854.1:0-3868 GCA_035547635.1 Pirellulales bacterium | reverse complement strand
GGGCCGAGTCGAGAATCGATTTCCTGACGCAACTGCCCAACCGCCGCGCTTTCGAAGAGAAAGCGAGCGAGCTGCAGGCCGCGTTCGAGCGGCACCAAACCGACTACGCCCTGGTCATCTTCGACATCGATTATTTCAAGTCGTTCAATGACAATCACGGGCACGCGGCGGGAGACGCGATGCTCAGGACCGTCGGCAAGACCGCCATGTCAATTCGCCGGGCAGCCGATTTTCTGGCGCGCATCGGCGGCGAAGAGTTTGCACTACTCTTTCCCCACACGGGCTTGGAGCAAGGGCAGTTCGCGGCGGAGAGATACCGCGCAGCGATTGCCGCCACCAAGCTCTGGGTCGAAGGACGTCAGTTGGCCGTCAACGCCAGCTTCGGCGTGGCTGCGATTCAGCACGGCGAGACGTTTGCCGATCTGCTCGTCCGAGCCGACGAGGCGCTTTATCAGGCCAAGGAGTCGGGACGAAACCGGGTTTGTCTCCATGACGGCTCCCACGTCACTGTTATTGCAGCCGAGACCGTTCGATAATCGACGCCAACGCGTATTCTTTCAGCTTTTGCTATGACTTTGCCGCAGAAACCTACGGATCAGGCCGCCGCGCCGCCGAACCTTGCCGGTTCGCTCAACGAGTCCGAGATTGCCCGCTTCACGCAACGGCGCAATGGCCGCCGCCGGCCATTTACTGCAGAACAAAGGGTCATTCCCATCGTGGACGGCCGACCGGCCAAAGATTTGGCTCGCGACGTGCATTTTCACGACATTTCAGTCTCGGGCGTCGCCTTTCGGTGGCGTCGGCCGCCCGAGTTCGAAGAGGCGATTGTGATACTGGATATCCTGCCTAAGTCCATCTTCTTGCGAGTGCGAGTCGAACGCTGTAGCGTCATCTGCCAATCGCCGCGCACGTTTGTCGTCGGCTGCTCGTTTATGGAGCGGTTGAAGGCGATCTGACGGCTATTTCTCGGGAATTAACTCGAGGCAAACGAGTCTGCCGGTTCCGCGCAAATAGAGCAAGCCGTGTGAAAGAATCGGGGCGGCCCACGCCGGGTAGTGGATCAGATGGGGCGTCGTGCCGCTCTCGGCCAGCTCCGGATCATCCTCTTTCTCCAGAGGTAAGATAGTCTGTTGGACGACATCAAACTTTTCAGGCGTGGCTTTCAACAGCAGCAAGGCGCCGTACTCAGTCAGGCAGACGAAATGCCCGTCAACGTAAAGCAGCGACGAACGGCCCAGTCCGGGCTGGCTCCATCGCACTTTGCCCGTTGAGAGTTCGATGCACCGCAGTTCCGCATTCTGGCTGTGGCGTCCGCTGGAGCCATACAGGTAGCCGTCATGGTGTACGGATGTGTTCCAGTGCGTCTGCATGCTCTTGTCGCGACGGCGGTCCTCGTCGGACCAGACGACGTCATAGCCGCCCGGCTTGACCTTGAGGAGCGAGCTGCCGGGGCCATAGGTTTCCGAAATGAAGACGGTGCGGCCCACGACGACCGGATTGCTGGCGTTGACGCTTTCCAGGATATTTGCCCGCCATGGATAATGGAAATCGAGCTTGCCGTTGGTCGGGTTGAAACCAAGCAGTCCGTTGCGGGCGAAGACGAAGCACCAGCGGCGGCCTTCAATGGTGGCCAAGGTCGGGCCGGCATAGCTCGCCAGTTCGTCGCCTAGCTTGTATTTCACTTTGCCAGTGAGTTTGTCGAATGCAACCACGCCGGTTCCGTTGGGTTTGACCTGATCGAGTTGGCCCGGACCGGCCTGCTTGCTCTCTTCGGGGCTGCCGCCGACTTGGACGATCAGCAAATCGCCCTCCACCACCGGCGTGCTGCCGACGCCAAAGAAGTTCTGGATTACACCGAACCTGGCGGTGGTGTCCATCTTCCAGAGCGGCTTGCCGTCGAGCACGTTTAGGCAGTGCAGCATGCCCGCCTGGCCGAATAGATATACGCGGTTTTCATCCACCACAGGCGCGCATCGCGGCCCATTGTTGTAGCCGTAGAGATCTTCGTATTCGACCGGATACTCGAATTTCCAGAGCTCTTCGCCCGTTTCGCTCTTCATGCACGTCAGCCGGTTTTGTCCTCCGAAGCGTGAGAACAGGAACAGCCGCCCGCGGCTGATCGACGGCATGCCGTAGCCTGTGCCGGTTCGCTTGGTCCAGACCCGCCTGGGCCCTGCTTCAGGCCACTCGGTGATGATGCCCGTTTCAATCGACTTGCTATCGCCAGCGGGGCCCAGGAACGCCGGCCAGTCTTCGCCGGCCTTGCGAGTGCCCAAATCGGGGACTTTCCGCGAGCCTGCATTCGACGGTGTGGAATCCGAGGAACTGGCGCCCGACGAATTATCGTCCGACGAACGGGCGTCTGCCGAACCTGATTTCGAGGAGTTGGGAGCGTCTTTTGCTGCGGCGAAGCAACCCATACAGCAGAAGACGAGCAGAGGTGCAGAGAGGAAAATCCTGGGCATGTCGGGCGAACCTCGCAGGCAGGGCAGTAGACTTACCGATATAATATAACCATGGCCGCTACAGATACCTACCGCTCGGGCGCTTCGACGGAACTCGCCGTGAATTCGCGGCTGCGCATTCCGCTGGATGAGTTCGAATTCACGTTTGCGCGCAGCTCGGGGCCTGGCGGGCAAAATGTGAACAAGGTCAGCAGCAAAGCGCTGCTTCGCTGGCCGATCCAAACCAGTCCCAGCCTGCCTGAGGCGGTGAGGAGCCGGTTTCTGGGCAAGTACGGCAACCGGGTCACCACTGACGGCGATTTGCTGATCAGCAGCCAGCGGTATCGCGATCAACGGCGAAACGTCGATGATTGCCTGGAAAAATTGCGAGTCATGCTGGCCGAAGCCGCCGCTCCGCCCGTGCGCCGCAAGCGAACGAAACCTAGCCGCGGCTCAATTGAGCGGCGGCTCGAGGCCAAACGCCAGCAGTCGACAAGAAAACAGGCCCGGCGGCAGACCTTTCCGGAATAGCGGGCGAGCGTCGCTCCGGGCCCTTCTTATTGTTCCAGCGCTTCTTGCAGCTTCTTGATGGCCCGGGCCCAGAGCATCTGAACGGCGGGACGTGAGCGGCCCATCCGTTCGGCCACCTCGTCGAACGGCAGTCGTTCCAGGTTCCGCAGCGCGATCACCTCGCGATGGTCCGGCGACAGTCGATCCAATGCCGCGGCGATCTGCAGATCTCGATCGCGGGCGACGAGTTGCTGGCTTGGCGTCGGTTCTCTGCCTGCCGGCTCGGGCGCACCGAGCACCTGCGAATCGTCGCCTGGTTGCCGAAACGCGACTTCGCGGCGGGCTTGCCGTTTTTCCGTACCCCGGTACCGGCGCACCAGATCGGCCGCGTTGTGACGCAGGATCCGTCGCAGCCATGCCAGCCACTCGGCTTCCGTGCGGCCTTCGAACCGATCGAAGCCGCGGTGCGCCTCAAGCAGCGTCTGTTGCACCAGGTCGGACGCGTCAGCCTTGGCCTGCAGCCAGCTTTCGACTTGCGCACGTGCGACCAACGCCAGGTAACTTCGGCAGGCCTCGAACAGCCGTTCGCGCTGCTGCTCGTCTCCCTCGCGAGCCCGAGCGAGCAACTGTTCAACGGTCGCGGGTTCCAGATCATTCATAAGACGGCCATCAAGTCCGTATCATTGTCGAATTCCGCCCGAAGCTTCCCGAAGCGAGCTGCGGAACTCTCAAAGGCTCAGCCAGGGCCCCGCTTGAAACCCCCGGAACGCAGCCGCAGGGGGCAGACGCGTCCGGCACGAAGACGCGAGCGACCCCGGGTGACAGGCAGTTTTTGGCGATTATACTAGAATCTTCCGGGGCGGGTTTGAGTTTGCGTCAGAGTGAGTTTGCGTCAGAGTTAGACATTGCCGACC
>DASZUP010000853.1:0-9547 GCA_035547635.1 Pirellulales bacterium | reverse complement strand
AGGCTGACGGCCGCGATGGCTGAGCGGGGCATCCTGTTCTTGTACGGTGCGCTCAGCCCCGAACCGACGCCCGTGCCGCTGATGGACGTGTTGGGCAAGTCCTTGACGATTCGCGGCTACCTGTTGTTCGAAATCACTTCCGACCCCGCTCGTCTCGAACGCGGCAAAGAGTGGGTCGTCGACGGCATCGCCGCCGGCAAGCTCAAACCGGTGATCGCCAAGACGTTCCCGCTGGACGAAATCGTGGAAGCGCATCGCTACCTGGAGTCGAACCGCCAGATCGGCAAGATCGTAGTCGCCGTCTGAAGAGGCGCCGTCTGAACTGCTTGCAGCGAACGGATTGTGTGCAATGCGAAGAATCCTTCGCGCCGTGGCGAGATTACGGTTCTTTGGCCGTCAACTCGTGCAGCAGGAAATAACCGGGAAAGAAATTGGCGGCGCTAGTTTGCTCGGAGACGATTGCTTTGTCGCAACCCTTCGAGAAGATATGGAAACTACCGTGCGCGAATTCCCAGCGATCGCACTGAGCGTAGGGAAGGAATTGCGCGGCCTTCTCGCCCGGGCGGCCGCTGGGGCGGATTTCGAGGCCGTCGGCGAAGAACGTGAGGGCGGGCGTCCAGGCAACCGAGCCCTCGCGATTGAATCGCTCGTGCAGCTGCCGGGCAAGGTTAATGGAGATGACGTCGCGAAGGCGGTCCAGTTCTCGGTTGCGACCATGAAACCTGGCGGAAAACGCAAGGGGCTGTGCGCCGGATTGCTGTCGCGGACGGAAGTGCATCGATACCTTCGTGTCCGCATAGCGGTCGCCGCGAAGGCGCCGCACGGCCTGGTAGGTGAACTCTTCGACGTCGGCGAAAGCGAGCGTATGCTTTGACAGCACGCTGGAAACCGTGACGCCTGCTTCGTGGCAACGGAATGTCCGGCCTCTTACTACAAGCACCGCGCCGCCCACGGCTGCAAAGAACATCGCTCCCATGCTGCAGGCCAACAGCGCGGGCGTAAACAGTCCGCCCATGGTCAGCAACGCCGCAATCCCCAGCAGCACTTCGGCCGGGAGATAGCCCGTGCGCCGTTCGAACAGCACGCGTCCCAACGCGCCGGCAGGAAGTTCGCCGGCCGTCTCGTCTTGTGGCCGTTGTGCCAGTCGCGTTTGCAACACTTTCAGCAAGACGACCGCGTCGCGACTGTCGACGCGCACTTTGAGGGCCGCCTTCGTCTCGCCGCGCCGCCAGACGCAGATGCGGCCGTCTCGCTGTTCGACGGCGGCTACTTCATTCACGGCCATGGGCTCGGCGCCATCCGCATACAATGTGCAGTTGTCCAAGCGCCAGTTCATTCCTTCGATGGCGCCCCCTTCACGCAGTTGCTCTTCGGCTCGCACGACGGCGGCGCCGATCAGCCGATCGATCAACTCCTGGAGCGGATCGCGTGCGCCGGACGCCAGTCGGTTCTCCATCGTGAGCGGTTGCCGCTCGCCTTTGAGCCAGAGCTTGAAACGGCGAACGGTTCCATTCAACGGCGCGAGGTAAGAAGCGTAAGCGAGCGCATCGACGTCTCGATCACGGAACTCCCGACGCTTGCCGCGACTGGAAACGACGAACCCTTCCGGTTGGATCTGCAGCCAACGGCGATTGATTCGCTTCCATCGCGCACGGCATTCCAAGGTCAGTCCCAACGCAGTCCCAGCAGCAGTTAACATCCAGCCGAGCGTCCAGTCTCCGCCGGGCGTGAAAGCCGCCGCCAGGCCGACCGCGGCCAGGGTCCAGCAAATGAATCGCTGCATGCCGAAGTTGGCGGGGAGCGCTCCGCTGACGAGGATCGGACGATTTTCCACCAGGAGATCCCGAGATGAAACCAACAATTGCTCGCCGTTTGCCAATTCCCGAGCCGTTCAAGGCGTTTAATCGCTGTGGTCGGACGTCGCGGTTCAAACGCTGATTACGGCATACGCAGTATGCGCTCCTTTTTAGCATACGGCGCGTGGCCGCCTGCCCGAGTTGCCCGCCGAATTTGGCAACGCGGCGCCCGAGAGATAGAATGGCAACTTGGGGATTCCGGCTTGCGGCGGTCGTCGCTGCCACGGCTGGCGGGTGGAGAAGAGCGGGGGTCGGCAGATCGCTATGGAATTCGACGCCTATCGGGACTGGCTGCAAATCCCGGCCGATCGTCGGCCGCCCGATTTCTACGACTTGTTGGGACTGCCGCGGTTCGAATCTGATGCCGACCGCATTCGCGCGGCGAGCATGCGTCGCAGTGCGGAAGTTCGTCGTTTTTGTCTCGGCGCTCACGGCGCCGATGCCAACCGCCTGCTCGGAGAGTTAGCCGCTGCATTCGCCTGCCTGGCTGATCCGGCGCGCAAAGCGGCTTATGACGAGTCGCTTGGCGGGCGAACGGCGGAAGCCGTCAGCGCCACATCGGCCATGTCAGCCGATGCTGATGCACCCCCCGTCCAATGGAAAATCCCGGGCGAGCAGAGCCGCTCCGACAAAGCTGATGCCGCGGCTCAAGCAGCCGGCAAATCGGCCGACCGCGCCATTGCGGCGCCGAGGACGACAGCCAGGCTGAGCCGCCGCCGCAACGTAGCACGTCGCGCTCGCCAGCGAGCCGCCGTTCGGGGCACGGCGCTGATTCTCGCATTGCCCATCATGCTGGCTGCACTGGTCGTAGCGGTCCAATTTCATCAGCGCGCCGAGCACGTAAGCGGCGCCGACGCGAAGCCGCCGGTGGAGACGTCTGCGCGCCGTCCGAACGCCGAGATTCCTCTGCAGAACGCGCAGCCTGCCCCGGCGCCGGCTGATGCCGCCCGTGCGTCTGCTCCGCCAGCGGACGTAGTCGCTGAGACCGGGATGGCAGGCGAAGGTGCGTCTGAATCGCCTGCTGAAAAGCCGCGTTCGCAATCCGCGCCGCCGGAGTTTCAATTTGCCGGCCCAGTCTCGCCCGCGGCGACGGATGAGTTGAGTCCTGAGGCCGCTGAAAAGCCGCCGGCTGGTGAGACTCAATCCGAAACGCCTCTGGCTGCAACTCAGCCCTTGCCGCTCGATCCCGCCGGAGCGCGGCAGCCGCCTGCCGATGCGGTTCCTAAACCGGCGGCGCCGGCGGAAGATGCCGCGCCAGCCAAGCGTGATCCTCAACGGAACGAAGAGCAAACGGCGTTGCTTTCTGAGGTGCAGCACTGGCTGGATCGGGCCGACGAAGAGATGCGCGAAGGCACAGTGCATGGGGCTCGCAAGGCGGCGTTTCATTTGGGCGAGGCAATCCGCGCCGCGAAATACGAAGTCAACGACAAGACGGAGGAAGCGGCGCGGCGGCTCGCCGAATGTTTGAAGCTGATTCGCGACAACCGGACGGGCGCCGGTCCCGTCGCCGCGCAAATTACGAAAGAGGCGGATGCCACGTTGAGTAAATTTCGCCGGTTCCAGCAACGCGCTGCCGCCGCCCGTGCGGTAACGGAGAACTGAGCCATGTTCTCCCAACGGCGCCGCAGTTCCTCAAAACTAGGGCCGTCATTGGTCGCATGGTTCTGCCTGGTCTGGCCGCTGGCCGCGTTCGGGCATGGCTGGCACAACGCCACGCTGACGACCTCATCGCTCGCCGACTGGCTCTCGGACGTCAAGACTGCGGTCCCCGACGTGCTCAAACGCCTTGATCAGACCGAGATGCGAGCGGTCGGCAATCTCGATGAGTTGAAACGCCGCGTCAAGTCTTCCGCAGGCGAGCGGGAAAAGGAGCAGGGTGGCTCCGGCCGGCCCGGTCGCGCCGGCGTGATCGACGCCGAATTGAGCCCGCAGCAGCGGGCTCTGCTGAGCCGCAAGGCGAACGATTGTCTGGAAGCGCTCGCGTTCATGACGCCGGATAACATCTTTCCGGAAGAGTTTCCCAAGTTTCCGATGGAAAAAATGGACCAGTACCGCCAGACGGCGACCAAGTTGCTGGCCATCATGGGAAAGCAAGGGACGGAAGCCGTCGCCAACGAATTGCGTTCGTTGTTGATGGGAATGGGCCGCGCCAACAATTCGGGTTTGCAGATCCATCCCGACTATTTCCGGCAGTTGCTCGATCTGCTGCGCGCCGGAGGCGAGGCGGGCGATCTTACGCTTGACTCTGAAAAGCTGCTTCGCGAGGCCGCCGCGGGCGTCAAGCCGCCTCCGTTCGATCAACTGGCCGAAGACGTGCTCGAGGCTCTCGACGATATTGACACGTCGCACGCCAACCTGGCGCGCGTGGCGGAAGTGCTGGCCTCGACGGACGATCCGCGCCGCAAGCAACGGCTGTTGACGCGGCTGCGCGAACATCTGCCCGACGCCAGTTTGAGCGAAGTGCTGGGGCTGCTGGATACGAAACCGGAGCGCAGTCTCCGCCAGTTGGCTTTGGTGGATATCCAACGCCGCCTGGGCAAAGCGAGCGTACTGGAGCTGATGCAGGTCGAGGCCTCGGTCGGCGATCCGGCGTTGGAACGCAGCGCGAGATTGGAACTAGCGGGGCGCAGTCCTCGTTACGCGGATGTGAAGAACGACCTCGACGAGATCGTCAAGTTCGCTCAGTCCGATCGAGCCGATCTGGCCAAGGCGGCCCAACGGCAAATCGCGAACGCCTATCAACGCGCGCCGATGGGCGCATGCTTGACGTGGCTCGGCAAGGTGCAAGAGCCGTTGCGAACATTGACGTGGACCCAGATTGACGGTCGCATTGCCCGAGCCGATCGGCGGCGGCTGAGCCTTTATCGAGACGTCGCTGTGGAGCGTTTACAAGACGCTCAAGCGCCAGCGGCGGAAAAGCAGGCGGCGTTGGAATTGCTCGAGCGGCTCGATCCGGCATTGGCCGTCGGTCCGCTGGTTGAGATCCTGCCCCAATTGCCGCGAGAGCTCTGGCCGCCGGCGGGAGACGTCTTGCGGCGTTTGACGCATCAGGACTTCGGTCCGCGCGCGGGCGACGGCGCCGCCGAACTATCCGCCGAACTGAAGAAATGGCGGACCTGGATCGAGGAGCACGCGCCGAAAGACGCACAATAACCGCAGAATCGCCTTAACCCGCGGAACCGAATGAGGGAAAAGCGAGTCGGCAAAACCCTGGGCCGCGGCGCCCCCCGCGTCTATGATAGAAGCATCCGTTGCGTCGTAAGCGTCAGCGTTCAACGCGGCCCGAGGCAGTGCTCAACTCGAATCTCAGGCGGCTCCCTATGGACGAATCGAACGATCCTTCGCCGGCTGCGCCGGAAGCGGAAGTTGAAGCCGCCGCCGGCCCTTCCGCCTGGCAGCGTTTCTGGCAACGCTATTCCCCCTACGGCGAATTTCCTCGTTCATCGGCTACGTCGCTGACGTTTCATCTACTGGTCGTGCTGTTGCTGATTCTGCTATCCGGCACTCTTGTGCCGCGGGAGCGCACGGCGCCGGCCGTTGACGTGGTGCAAGTGGGCGACGACGCCAACGCGGCGCCGGGCGACGGAGACGGCTTGCCCGCCGCCGGAGACGAATTGAGCGCCACGCCGGCCGCCAGCGGGGCCGAGATGCCGCTGGAGTCGTTGCCGAACGAGGAAGTCAATACGGCCGTTGAACCGGCGGAAACGGCTGCAGCCCGCAGCGCGCAGACCGCCGCAGATTTGGCGGCCGATGCCGCCAGCGCCGTGCAATCGGCTTCGTCAGCCGCTCAGCAGGCGCGCCGCAGTCTGGATCGCGCCAAGCAACAACTGGCGAAGAACCAGAACGGACAAGGGGGCGGCGGAAATGCCGAGGCGGCCAAGGGAGGAACCGTATCAGCGACGGGCACGGGCGGTGGCGGCGGCGCCGGTCCTTCAGGACGCGCGGCCCGCACCGGACGCTGGGTGCTGCACTTCCGCCACGCCTCGTACCCAGATTTGCTGGCCCAGTACCAGGGCATCGGCGCCGAACTCGCCTTTCCGGCGCCCAATGACCAGTACCGCTACTTCTCGCAGCTTACTTCCAGGCCGCCTCACTCGCACCTTGGCGATCTGGCCAAGGAAACCCGGCTGTACTGGCTCGAAGAAGACGGCAATACGGTATCGGGATTGGCTCGTGTGTTGGGCATTGCGCCGACGTCGTACATGCTCGCGTTTCTGCCGCAAACCTTGGAAGACAACATGTTGAAACGGGAACTGGCGTATGGCAATCTGAAAGAAGATCAAATCGCCAAGACCGAGTTCGAAGTGGTGCGGCGCGGGGGCGGATATGACGTGATCGTCGTGTCGCAAACGCCGAAATAAACGCCGTCGCATCCGACGATTGCCAGAGGCCGCCCGAGGCGGCGCCCGTCGCCATTTCGGGCATTTTCGTCCGCAACCGGAGCAGTCAGCTATGAGTATCTCCCACATCGTGCAGTCCAATGGTCCGGTCTTCACGGTGCTCTTCGTCACGTTGAGTCTGGTTAGCTTGACGCTGGTGATTTGGCGCTGGTGGTTGAACCACAACGCCAAGACCGACCTCGTCGATTTTCTCGCTCGCTTGAACCAGGCCCTGGCTCAGGACGGTCTGGAAGGCGCCATTCAAATGTGCGATGAAGAGCCCGGCATCGTGCCCAAGCTGTTCACGACCGTGCTGCAGACCGGCCACGAGGGCAAAGTGGCCACGCGCAACGCGATGGCGAACCTGATCGAATTGGAGATCATCCCCGACTTGAACTTCCTGTTGCCGCAGGTGCTGGTGTTCGCCAAGCTGGCGCCCATGCTCGGCCTGCTCGGCACGGTATGGGGCATGATCCTGGCCTTTGAAAAAATCGCCAGCGCCACCAAGGTCAACCCTTCCGATTTGTCGCGAGACATCGGCATGGCGTTGTTCACCACGGCGGAGGGCTTGATGATTGCCATCCCGCTCATCTTCGCTTACACCATGTTTCGCGAACAGGTCAGCCGCTTTGAATTGGATTTGCAGCGCGCCGCTCAAGCGGCCATGGATCTGCTGCCCAAACTGCCTAAGAAGACGGGCGAAGGTTAGCCGACGGTTTTGGGGCGGGTACCGACTGTAGGGTGGGCAATGCCCGCCGCCGGATCATGGTGGGCAATGCCCACCCTACAAGGACGCAAACCCGCTTCACGATCCTGACAATGTTTTAGTGCCGCAACACCCCGCATGGCCAAGTCGAAACTGGAACTGAAGATCGTCGCGCTCGACCGGGTTTACTCGGACGTGCCCGATAAGACGTTGATCGCCTGGGCGATGCAAGGCCGGATTGCGCCGGACGACCTGGTGCGGCGCGTCGGCAGCCAGCATTGGCACAGCGTTCGCGACGTGCCGGAGTTGGCGACCCACTTGCCTCACGGGCTGGCCCGAGAGCCTGCGGCCGAAGACGAAGAAGATCCTGAGCAGGACGTGGACGAAGCGGCCGATTGGGTCGCTCGGCGACCGCGGCGGCGCGGCGAAGAAGCCGACGTGGACATGACGCCGATGATCGACGTCACCTTCCAACTGCTGATCTTTTTCATGCTCACGAACCACCTGGCCAATCCGGCGCCGCTTGCCGTGCCAGAAGCAATCCACGGTCGGGGCGTCGACGCTCAGGGCCGGCAGAGCATTCTGGTCGACGAGACCGGGCATTATTACCTGGGCGACGTGCTCAAGCCGGAGAACGAGGCGTCTTCGCTCGACGCCCTGGTCAGCGAGGTGGCCGCCAATGCCTCGGCCGCGCCGGCCGCGCTCGACGTGATTGTCAATGCAGACAAGAGCGCCAAGTACGTGCAGGTGAAACAACTAGTGGAGCGCTTGGGCGGCGTTTCCAATCTCGGCAAGGTGATGATCGGCGTGGAAGAAAAACATTGACGAGCGACGTTCCGACGATCGCAGCGGAGTAAGCATGGCGGAAGTTTGGCGAGTGCGAATCGAAGACGACGACGGCCTGGGCCGCGCCGTTCGTTTCGAGCGCCTGGCCCAAGGGGTTCAGGACGGCGTTTGGGGGCCAAGCGACCAGGTGCGCGCTCCCCAGGAGGCCGACTGGGCGCTGATCGGCGAATGCGAGGCCTTGGAAGAATACTTGCCCCGGCAGCCGCTCTTCCGCCGAGTGGAAGGCGAAGAGGCCGAGATGGACATGACGCCGATGATCGACATCACCTTCCAGTTGTTGATCTTCTTCATGATCGCGGCCACGTACGTGGTGCAGAAGACGCTCGACATGCCGCCGCTCAAGACCGACGAGCAGGCGCCTGCGACGGTGACCATGGCCCAATTGGCCGAGAAGAATATCATTGTTCGCGTCTCGGACGATCAATCGGCGACGGTCGACGGCGTGAGCGTGCCGCTGAACGAATTGACTGCGGCGCTGAAGAAGGCGGTCAAGCAGCATCCCGCCGGTCAGCCGGAAATTGCGCTGGACATGGCCGATCAGATCACGCAGGACACGGTCGTCAAGGTGATCGATGCCGCCGGCGGCGCCCAAATTGAAAAGGTCCACTTTATCACGCATACCCGCGCGCGCGGCGGCGCCGCGAAACAGCCGCCGGTCGCTGAGGAACCTTCGTTACCGAATTTGCCGGGCGCCTGAGGCATTGGGTTTGCTCCGAGGATACGCCGCGTCATGAGTTCTGATAATCGCTTGATCGACGTCGCCTGCCCCGAGTGCGGCGAAGTCTATCATCTGCGGTCCGACGCGGTCGGCAAACGGATGCAATGCCACAACCGGCTTTGCAAACACCTGTTCCTGGTCGAACCGCCCGAGGCACTCGTCGCCGAGCCGGTCGTGGATCTGACGCCGGAGTCCGACAGCGAAGGCGGGATCATCCGCGCCTATACGGCGCCTCCGGAAAAGTCGTCAGACGATTCACAACAGGGCGCGGACATTCCGATCACCGCGCAGGCGCCGCCGTCGGAAACGCCAGCACGGCCATCTGCAGCGCAAGCGCCACTAGAAACCCCGCCGATTCAGTTGCCCGCCGCCGCGGAAGCCGCCGATGTTCCCCCGGCCAACGCTGTCAAGAAAGCGCCAGACGCCGCAGCGTCGCCTGCCGAAGCTCGCGCCGGAACAAAGACATCGACGGCGCCCAAGACGGCGTCTCGCTCCGCTGAGTCGCCTCAGACGGACAAGCCGTACATGCGGCGGCGCCGGCGCTCTCGCGGACTGGGCATCGGCGAAATTGCGGGTTTGACGGTCGTTGCGCTGCTGGCGGCGTACGTCGGCGTGGTGCAATGGCGTCGAGCAAGCGAGGCGCCCGAAACTCGCTGGAAAGCGCTTCAAGAAGATTATCGCGAACACAAATGGACGCGCGCCGGTAGAGAGCTGACTGCTTACCACGACGATTATCCCGACTCGCCGCATACGGCGAACGTTCGGTTCTTTCTCGACATGTGCGAAGCCGGGGAAGGCATTTTTTCGCAAACGGGCGATCCGCATAAGGGCCTGGAGGCGATGCAGCGGATCTTCCGCAAGCACCGCGACAGCCCGGCCTACGCCGACTATGCCGCCGACTTGTACCAGGCGTGTGGCCGGCTGGTCGAGCGGTTCCTAGAACGCGCCCGGCAGTCGGCCGGTCAAACGGAGTTGTCTCGCGCTCGCCTGGCCGCTGACGACTTGCAAGCCGCCCAAGCCGCTCATGAATTGCTCTCGACCG
>DASZUP010000852.1:0-3484 GCA_035547635.1 Pirellulales bacterium | reverse complement strand
CCCGGCGCCGTGCAGAACGGATGCGCTGTGACGTCGAGCCGGCCGCGCTCGAAATCAAAACCAATGGCCGCGGCCGCGCGGCGGCCGAAGGCTTCCTGCGCCGCGACCGGAAAGCGGCGTTTCAGCAACGAGATATCGGCCTGGCGACCGCTGTCGCGAATGGCGGCGACCAGCGGCGTCAGTTCGTCTCGCAGTCCGCCGAGTACGCGTTGGAGATTCGAGGTCAGTTCGTTCGGCTCGAAGTCGTCCAGCAACGCGTCGTAGGGGCATTCGGCGTAACCAACCGCCTCGGCCTGCTCGCGCTTCAACTCGATTGTCTTTTTCAGCAGCGGCGCGAACGACCCGTAATCGTTGCTTTCTTTGGCGTTTTGCCAGGCCTGCTGACCGAGCACGCTGGTCCGCGTCAGTTCCTCGACCAGTTTCTTCGGCAGCCTGGTTTTCTTGTCGAATTGTCGCTTCAGTTGCCGAAGGGTCGCTCCACGGTCGCTGGCCGGCTCGGCCGCCGACGCCGCTTCGGCCAGTGCGCCGAGCCATTCGCCCAATTGCGGATCCGTCTGGCGCGAGTGCATCATTCCGGACAGCAGCGTCATCTGCTCGGCGCGATACTCAGCCGCGGCGGCGGGCATCAGGCAACGTTCGTCCCAGCCGAGCAGCGCTTCGATGGAACTCAGCAGCGCTGTTTCGCGGGCGTGCTGGCAAACCTTTTCATACAGTGCGTCGGCCGAGTCAGGCATAAGGCGATCAAAGCGGGCAAAGCATCGAGAGAGGGCGGCGAAAAACGGCCCTGACGCGCCCTTTGTACTGCCTTACGGACGAAAAGGCTAGGAGCCCAGGTGGCTCTCGATCTCTCTCGCCTTGCTGCTGAAGCCGGCATGATCCTCTTCCTTGCCGGGCGGGCGGTACGCCTCATCCCAGTCAGCGTTGCCTCGCCGGAAGCCCTCGCCGCGGAAACGATCGAGATTGCACGCGGGAACCGATGTGAGAATCAACGCCAGCGCAGACACTGCACAGAACCAGCGGCGAGTAAGACCAGCAAACATGGTTGATAAAGCCTTGCAGAACGGCCGAAATGACAGTGGCCCGAGAAAGGGGGCGTAGTGTGGCAAAACGTCGCCACGAAGTCCAGAGCGATAACAACCCCCTCGACCGGCCTGCCGGCCTGAACGAACCAGATAGCCAATGCCATCGGTCCGACTTGCCCGGGAGACGCCCTTGGAGTGGTTTCCGTCCGCCGGGCGGTTCGTTCCGCGGCGCCATTACCGTGCGGTCAGCCCCGGCGGCGGACTAATCAGAACATTCGGCAAACCTGGAAATCGAAGCGGCTTTTTCTGGAATTAGGCTTAAGCTCTAGTCATGATAGACAGGAAGAATGCGTCCGTCTTCCAACGCATGAAAGATGCTCGAAACGCTCTCGGCTGGGGGCCAGCGACAACTTGCGAAAGGCAACCCAACGTCGGGGGCTTTTAAGTCAACCCTGGCAAACTTCAGAGAGAGGCTTCCGGTCTGCGGATCTCGCGGACAGCCTGGGCACAACGACACGGTTTCGGTGCGCTCGCTGGACAATGCCGACAAATTCGCTGCGGATTTCGGATGCAAACAAACGCCGCCTTGGAAACTGACTCCTCATACCCTGCCAGCCACCCGCTCCACGCCATGTGGAAAAGCCCGGCCCCTAGCCTGCTGACCCTTTCCCTGGACGCGGCGCGCCGCAAGGCTCTGCAACGGGAGCTCGGCCAGGAAATGGAGCGCGCCAAACGCTTCCAATCTCCGCTCGATGTGCAACTCAGCCTTCGCCGGGCGGCGCGACGGATTGCACGCAATGCTTTCAGTCCCTGCTTGCTCGACGCGGCCAGAAAGCACCTCGCCTCGGGCGGCGTGATCCTCTGGGACGGGCTGCCCGTCTGTGAACCGCTGCCAGCCGATTCGGCAAGCGACGCGCTGACTCTCGGACAAGCCCTGGCGGCTGTCGTCGCCCAAGCGACGACGCACTCCTTCGGCTTCATCCAGGAAGACGGCGGCCGGCACTTCCAGCGGCTCTATCCGGTCGAAGGGCTGGTCAATAGCGGAAAGACCATCGCTCCGTTGCTGCCGCACGTGGACAACTGCATGCTCGCCCCCGCGGCCCAGCCGCAGGTTATCCACCTCGTCTGCGTCAACAACGAGGCGGAAGCCGCCACCAACTTTCTCACCATCGACGCAGTGCTGCGCGGGCTAATGGAAGGCTTTGACGCCCGCGTCATCGAGCGACTGCTCGAACCGGCTTATCTGACGTCGCTTTCCAACTCGTTCGCGGCCGATGCCGCGGCCAAGTCGATCACGACCCGCCCTCGGCCGATTCTTTACCGGCGGCGAAACAACGGCGTGCCGACGCGATTTCTGGGCAAGGCCTACGACATGAGCGTCAAGCCGGGCATGGAAAACAGCGACGAGTACGAGCACGCTCTGGCGGCCTTTCAGTACGTTCTCAAGGAACGCCTGGACCTGGCGTTTTCGATCACCGCGCTGCCTGGCCAGGCCGTTTCTTTTAACCAGCAACAGTTGCTGCACGGCCGCGGCCCGATCCAGGCCGGCAAACACCGGGAGATGGTTCGCGCGTATGGCCGCTTCGGTTTCTCCAAGCTGCAGGCCCGACTTGGCCAACTGCCGCCGAACTACGTTTTCGACGGCATCCAGCTCGTCGACCGCTAGCTCTCTCGCTCCGGTTCTGAGAGACTAGACACTGAGAGACTGAGAGAGCAGCGAAACGACTGCCGGTCGTTCGCCGCTTCGGAGACCGTCCTTGTTGCTCGTACAGGCGCCGGGAGTCGCTTCCAAGGCCATCGCAATGGATGCCTCGTTTACCAACACGCGTGCAGAAGCCGCGTCCGCCAGGCGAGCGGACGTAGATTGGTCGTCGCTGAATTTCGCAGAGCGCGTGCGCTTCCTTGAGCTGGAAGGCTATCTCGTCATTCCCGATTTGCTTTCCGCCGAGCAGCTTGCTGCCGTTCGCACGGAAATGGAGCGTTTGCCCACGGTTGGCGCCGACTATAGCGAACGCCAACGCGGTTTTGCCAACGTGCAGTGGACCGACTCGCCGCACACGATCGAGCTGATCGCCCTGCCGGCCATGGTCGAGTTTCTGGAATCGCTATTCGGAGACGAGTTGATCTGCACGTCATGCGTTTACGCCGTCTCGCAGCCCGGGCATCCGGGCATTGCGCTGCACACGGATGCCCAGCCGTACGGCTCCAAGATTTTCGGCTTGCAGTCCAGCTCGCCTTGTCTCGTGCGCGTGCTGTATTATCTGGACGACCTCACTCCAGAGCGCAGCCCGTTCAAAGTCATTCCTCGCTCTCACTTGTCATTGCATGCCGACGGCAATCCTTATCGCCGCTATCTTTCGCATGAAGACGAGGTGATGGTGACTTGCCGCGCCGGCTCGGCGGCGATCATCAACCAGAAGGTCTTTCACGCGAACTACCCGAACTACAGCAACGAAGACCGC
>DASZUP010000851.1:0-2724 GCA_035547635.1 Pirellulales bacterium | reverse complement strand
GTTCACCTGGAAGGCTTCGGCGCTGTGCCACAAGCCGCTATACTTCGAGCAGCCGGGCGTCGAGCGTTACGGCCACACGTTCGGACCGTTCCTGCAGCCGATCATCGGTACGGGCCACTTCTTTGCCAGCACAATCATGTTGCCTTACAAGATGGGCCTGGAACCGCCCTGGGAATGCATCTATCCGTTGGGCTACTATCGGCCCGGCAGTTGCGCTCCGTACACCGTCGGTCCGGTGCCGATCAGTCTCCGCGGCGCCATGGCCCAGGCCGGCGCCACGCTGGGCTTTGTTTACGTCTTCGCTCCGTAAAGCGGGCGTCCCTGTTCGCTTCGCCTCGCCGCACGCGTGCGGCGAGGTTCTGACGATCTACCGAGTCGGTCAGTTCTTCTGCGGTTCGGTCGTCTGTTGCTTGAAGGCAAGGCGACCATCGAGAGGCTGCAGGCCGCTTTCCACGCTCTGTCTGACCGAAGTTGCGTCGCCGGTATGATCTGCCGCGTCTGCCAGCAACTTCAGCCTTGTCCCCCGCAGCCGCCGGGACCGCAGCCCGGCTTGCCGCAACCGCCCCACGGTCCATTGGCCATCGGCAAGCTTGCGCCGGAAGCCGCCGGAGCGGCGGGCACGCTGAATTGCTTTTCGAGCCGGCGACCTCCGCACTCAGGGCAAACCGGTCGCTCGTCTCCTCGCACCAAAAGCTCAAACGCGGCGCCGCAGGCTTCGCATTGATACTCGTATAACGGCATAAAACTCGCTCCGAAAAGCTATTGTTCATGTAGGGGAATGCCGCGGGATCAGCCGAACGCCCCCGCCTGGGACGCGCGTGCGACGGTTGTGCGTTTGACGGCCAGGCGTCGCGGCTCTCCAGCTAGAAATGTTATGCTAGAGCCTGATTGACGGCAACGGGCCAGGACTGTCGGAGCGAACCGATGAAAGCACCCAGCCTGAATCGCGAACAAGCCCGCCAGCTCGACCGCCGGGCGACCGTCGAATTCGGCGTGCCGAGCATCGTATTGATGGAGAATGCCGGCCGCGGCGTGGCCGACAAGTTGTTTGAGTTCGGCGTGGCGGGGCCGGTCGTGGTCTGCTGCGGAAAAGGGAACAACGGCGGCGACGGGTTCGTGCTGGCCCGCCATCTCGACCTGCGCGGCGCGACGGTGAAAGTCCTGCTCTGGGCCGAGCCGGCGGATCTCGCCGGCGACGCCGCCGTGAATTTCTCCATTCTCGAGAAGTCCGGCGTGCCGATCGAGGCGTTCGGCAGAACGCACGACATCGCGCGGCTTGAAACGCAGTTGGATCGCGCCGGCCAGATTGTCGATTGCCTGCTTGGCACGGGCGCCACGGGCGATCCTCGGCCGCCGCTGGACGGGGTCATCGAGCAGATCAACTCGCACCGTGCGCTGAAGATTGCCGTCGACTTGCCCAGCGGACTCGACTGCGACACGGGCCGCGCCAGCCGCACCACGATCCGCGCGGCTCACACCTGCACGTTCGTCGCACACAAGCCCGGTTTCTTCGCCCCCGGCGCCGACGCCTACACCGGCGGCGTCCACGTCCTCGACATTGGCGCGCCGCGCAAGTTGGTGGAAGAGTGCTTGCAGCCAGCGGGCTAAGGCGCCAGCGGTTCGCGGCTTCTTGAATTGTAAGCTTGGGGAAGCATGCGCTTGTCGCACGACTGGTCGTCGCCGGAGCCGGTGCGCATGACGGATCCCATAGCGGCCGACAGGCTGGCGCGACTCGCCGAATTGCTCGACGGTATAGAAGAAGCGGCAGTCGTCAATCTTTAGGGCCCGCGGGTGCTGCATAGCCATCGCGATTGACGAAGCGCTGCCTGCCATTCGCGCCCCGAAGTGTTATACTATTGTTGGCGGCTTTCGTTGCTACCTTTGCGAGGATGCCTATTAATGGCGCAAATCGTCACGATTGACCTCGAAATGCCTGACGACTTGGCGCGATTTCGTTTGCCAAGTGGCGTTGATGCGCGCTTGAAACAGCTACTCGACAGGCAGGACCGGGGGGAAGCGTTGTCGGAAAGCGAGCGAGAGGAAGCAGAAGGTCTGGTCGAACTTGCTGAGGTTTTGTCATTATTGCGGTTGCGTGCTGAGCGCAGGGTTGCCGATCGGGCAACGCCAGCGTGAGCGGCATTCCCGAGCGGCTTCGCCGTTTGGTCGTTCGCCGCGCCGCGGGCCGGTGCGAGTACTGCGGGCTGGCTCAGGAAGGCCAAGAAGCTACCTTTCACATCGACCACGTGAAGCCTCGCAGCGTTGGCGGGGTCACAGCGGCCGACAATCTCGCCCTTGCTTGTGTTTCCTGCTCTTTGCGCAAAGAATCGCGGCGCTCGGCCGTCGACCCATCGAGCGGTCGACGCGTGCCTCTCTATCATCCTCGGCGGCAACTGTGGGCCGTCCATTTTCGCTGGCAGGGTGCGGTTGTCGTGCCGCTGAGCGCGACAGGTCGTGCGACGGCTGCAGCGCTGCAAATGAACAGGCCGCTGATCCTGGCAATTCGCGAGGAAGAGATGTTACGCGGGCGCCATCCGCCGCAAACTTAATCGCGCGGCGACCTCGAGACTGCGTTCTGCCAGGCTATGCGTGTCCCATATCTGAAACGCAGAAGTGACCGCAAACGGCGCCTCGAAATGAGCGGCGCGAGTTACTGCTCCGTACCCTCGGAACCTTCCGGTTTTCCGGCCTGACCTTTCAGTAGCCGCTCGATTTCTCCCAGCCGTT
>DASZUP010000850.1:0-11886 GCA_035547635.1 Pirellulales bacterium | reverse complement strand
CTAAGCGAAAGCACCGCGGTATCTAATGCGTACCAGTGGCCTAACGCACCGAGAACGAGATGACTGACAACGACAGGATATTAGAGTTGCTCGATTCTGTACCGAAGGGGCCGTGGCATATGCTTCCCGAAGGCGCCAGTGCCGCGCAACTTGACACCTTTCCGAGTCGGACGGGAATTCAGCTTCCACCAGAGCTGTCGTCATGGCTAAGGATTTCAAATGGACCATGCGTCGGACGCGGTGGTCTGTTTGGCGTCGAAACACGAAGAGAATCTCGCGATATCTATCAAGTCCTAGCAAGACATCCTAGCTGGATGAACAAGAAATGGATTCCGGTGGCGAGCGATGGCTGTGGCAATTATTACGCAGTGCCCACCAATGGTGAGTTCGGTCCCGGATTTCCAGTGGTGTTCATCGATTCCATCGCGTCAACTGACTCGCCGGCGTACATTGTAGCATCGGGAGTGCTCAAGTTTGTTCGGTTCTATTTGGAGGATGAATTGCGTTTAACGCAGTGGCCGTTTGATCGTGAAGAAGTGGTGCGGTGCGATCCCGGCATTCTCACGTTCAGCGGAGTGAAGTTGCCATGGCAATAGCTATCTGCGCAGCCGGTGGCAGGCGTGTAAGTTGTCACTGTGAGCGTCTACTCTGGACTTGACGTCCGTAGCCTGTCCGTCTCTTTCTGCTGCTGTCCGACACTTTCCCGCGTGGGATTAGGAAGCATCATTCGACGACAGTGCTTCAGCCGTCGCGCACGCCCGGAGGAACCATTCGGGCTCGCCGAATGGCCAGAGCGCTCCGAGCGGTCCGGCGCTCGTTGCGTCGACTTGCCGTCCAATGGTTTTCATATCGCCGAGGCGAAGATCGACGAGCCGGCGTAAATCTCCGTACATTGCGCTGTCGGTGTCGGTCCTCGGCGCGGGGCCCGCCGTGAACGAAAAGAGCGCGGCGGCCGAATATGCGGACTCGGCGGCGCCGGCGGCATCGACAGCAGATCGGGTGACAGCGGCGTCAGCAGCGGAGTACGCGGCGAATCTGGCGGCGTAGAATGCAGTAGTTGGACAATGGGCCGCCGCGGCGGCGTTGGCGCTCTCATTGGCCGCACAGGCGGCGGCCTTGGCTGCCGCGTCGGCGGCATCAGCTGTTACGGTAACACCCGACGCAAATCGTTCGGCGACGACAATCGCATGCTCTACTGCCTCGACGCCGGGAAGGTGCGGACCGAACAAAGGGCGCACCCTCCGGGCGCACCTCGCCGCGAACGCTGCGAGCGCCCGCACTGGCAAAGTGCTCAACAGCGTCAACTCGTCGCGAGCTGTTTGGTCCATGTGTTACCTTGAATGCTGACGTGGAGCGCTCCGGGAAAGCTGATCCATGTGTTATGAGAGTCTAACAGCCCGATTCGGGCAAGCAGACTCTCGAGCCAGAAAATGTGTCGGGAACCGAAATCCGATTGTCGCTCGCAGACGACGGCGGGTTTCGGGTGTTAATGGCGCGGCCTCAACTACGTCGCATCTCCTGGTCGACAATTTCCGTTTCCGGCGCCTTTCGCACTGGCGTGCAACGTTCCCGGCGTCCAACCTTTCCTGCGTCGGCATATCACGGGGAAAGAGACGTGACAGCCGATGCGCCAAGCGATAAACTTCGGCTTAATATTTTCTCATATCCGGGCTGGATCGTAGAACCGTGTCGAAAAGTGATGGACGGAAACGTGCATCGCACCACACTTGGCCACCTTAGCGGAAAGCGAGCTACTCGATGTCTGAGCTGAATATCCCGGATTCGCGTGCCTACCGGCACCTCAAGTGCGGCGAGGAGACGATGGTGACCGGCCAGTCCTTTGAGGTCGTGTCGAACCCTATGTCGAGCATGGAGCGGACGCAGTGTTCCACCTGCGGCGCCATGTTCCCGATTAGCGATTTTCAGTGGAGCGATACGGGAGAGACCCTGGCGGATTACTACGCCCGGCACTCGCAGAGTGCGACGGATGCTCAGCGTTTCCTCTGCTCGAAGAAGTTTATGATTGCCTTGGCGCTTCTGGGAGCCTTTCCAGCGGCGGGTGGCTGCTATTATCTCGTCCGGAATGACGATCTTCTTACGAAAGCCATCTGTTTGCTTACGGGGCTGGCAATCGGCGCGTTTATCGGAGGCACTGTGTTTCTGAAGGCCTTCGCAGACCCAATCAAGCGGAAGGTGTGCAGCGTGAGCGACACGCGACTGCTGAAGTGAATGAGCGAAAGGCGCGAGAAACCAAAATTGGAAGAAAGCTGTGCAACAGCCGGCGGATTCCGCCGCTTAATCAAGTGGTTTCAATCGCCGCGTTTCTCCTCGCCCGCGACAGCGGTTCCCGGCGCCTGTGGTGCTCGAAGGCTCCGTTCAATCTCCGCCACTCTGCGCTTAGTATTGAAATAGGCCGAGATATCTGCGGAAACTTCAATGGCCGCGCTGAGCACGCCGAGCACGCTCAGGATCCACCAGAAGCCGTGGGCTTGAAAGTACCAGCAAACGGCAACGCCCGCCATTGAGCAAGCGCCCAGCCCTAAGCCGATCGAAGCCCTCAGCCGCCATCGGCGCATCATGACCCGTAATTGAGCGGCGCTTCTGACGGGATCCTTCCGGCTGGTAACCATAGGTAATTGACGCGGGAAAGGTGCAGGAACCGAGATTCGAAAAAGCCGAAGACGTCGTTGAGGTCATGGAACTGCTCGCCGAACGTCGGATGCAGCATTTCCCGGGCGTTTGCAAGCTGGTTGCGGACTATGAGCTGGGTTTTCCACCCGGCAATCTCACGCTGAACGTCACCTCGGCGCCCATCCCGAGGTCAGCGGATGGTGCGGCTCGGAGAATCCGATTTCGGTGTAACTGCGGTTGCTGGTTTCTCGCGCCAACGGAAAGGTGACCACGCGCGACGCCCCCTTGAACGGACAACGTCTGTAAGTCGAGCATTAAGCGGACATGATTGGCGTAGGACGCCGAAACGCTGATCGGCCCAATTGGCCAACCAAGGACAAGCTTTGTCAGCAGGTCTCGAAATCGCCGGATGGTTCGCCGGCCCGCGAGTATGCAAAGATGATTGCCGCCTGGCGGGCGCATGTCAAGTGTTTGCTCAAACGGCTGGCTTTGACGCCCACAATTGCGGCCGCCGCCTCGCAGGTCCCGCGTTTCTCAAGCTCGATGCTCAGTATCTTGCCGGGCTTTACATCGCGCTACTCGACGAGCGAGCACGGCTACGATTGGTTTTCGGTGGACAGTTTCGTGCCCGGCAAGTACGCCGTTCTGGTTTGACGCGGCCTGAGGCGCCAGCTTAAAGACTTTGCGAAGCCTGCGCGCGCTTCCCCTTGTCTGTTCCGTTCCTGCGTACAGCATGCCGCTGCAAAGCTTTCGAGAGCAGGGCTTAGCGGGTGGCGCGGTTCGGTGCGACGGAAGTTCGCTTCCGCCTTCACGCTCAACGCGGTATGCGGCCATGTTTCTCGTCAACGGAACCGGGGGCCCAATCTTTCCTTTTACTGAGTTGGCCATTGGGCAACGCACGACGAGAGATCACGCAAGCATCGCTGATCTGCGGACGAGCGTGACGTCTGAGGAATGACACGCCCGCAATGGCTGAAAAGCATATAGCCCCATGGCGGTCATGGAAGATCTCCCCTCGTCGTTGTCGACGCTGTCAATCGATGAGGCGGACGAATCCGCCTGGGAGGCCGTCGTCATCGGCGCGGGGCCGGCCGGGGCGATGGCGGCCAGAGAACTGGCGCGACGCGGCATGCAGGTCCTGCTTGTGGAACGAAAAGCGTTCCCGCGAGTAAAGGTCTGCGGCGCTTGTCTGAACCAGCGGGCCGTTTCCTGGCTGGAGTTGGCTGGCCTGGGCGAATTGCTGCCGCGCTTGGGCGCCATTCCCACCACACGCTTCACGGCCATTTGCGGCGGCCGCAGCGTAGATATTGAACTTCCCGGCGGCGCGGCGGTGTCGCGAGAATCGCTGGACGGCGCGCTGGTGCAAGCGGCGATCGACTCGGGCGCGCAGTTTCTTTCGGGCGTGAGCGCGACCCTCATGGACGATCGAGTCGACCCGGCCGAACGAAAAGTCGAATTGGCCGCTCCCGGCCGTCGGCAGCAAAAGATTCAAGCCAGGCTCGTGCTTGCGGCCGATGGTTTGGGCCGTCCGTCGCTGCTCCAGTCTCGAGAGTTCGTCACGCGCATTTCGCCTGCTGCGAAAATTGGCGTGCGGGCAAGCATTGAGGGCGGTTCAGACCGCTTTGCGCCGGGCGCTATCTATATGGCGGTCGGTCGCAGCGGCTATGCTGGAGTGGTGCGAGTGGAAGACGGCAGCCTGAACTTGGCGGCGGCGATCGCGCCCGACGCGCTTAAATGCGCCGGTTCGGCGGAAGCAGCGGTCGCCACTATTCTGACCGAAGCCGGTCTGCCGGAGGTCGAACTGCCCGTCGCCGGCGCCTGGCGAGGAACGCTGCCGCTATCGCGGCAAACGACCCGTCCGGTCGGACGCCGTGTCTTCGTGCTGGGCGATGCGGCCGGTTACGTCGAGCCGTTTACCGGCGAGGGCATCGCCTGGGCGTTGGGCAGCGGCATGGCAGTCGCCTCGATCGCCGAGCGCGGTTTGCGCCACTGGAGCGGCGAGGTGGAACAGGAGTGGCTCACGACCTATCGCCGACTGGTTCGCGATCGGCAACTCTGGTGCCGAGGATTTGCAGCGCTGTTGCGGCGGCCTGCGCTGGCACGGTTGGCGGTGCAGATAGCGTCGGCCTGGCCGGCGCTGTGCAGGCCGGTCGTGTGCAGCCTGAATCGCCCCGTGCGGCCGTTGGAAATCGCTTGTTCTTGACGTGAACTGGTAAATCACCGGCCGTGATCTCGCGACAAAGGGCCTTACGCGCGTGCCACGCCTTCGTCGGCGCCTCGCCGACGTAGGCATGCTCGCGAGCGAAGGACGAACATGCTTACTCGCTCGGGAAGCCTCGCGTGAAAGCATGCCACCCTATAGCGCCGGGGTTGCGCCAAGTCGTAGGGCGGGCATTGCCCACCAACGCACTGCCCACCGGCAGATCATGGTGGGCAATGCCCACCCTACAGATCCTACGCGGCCTTATGTGCTGAGACTTGCCGCGCCGGTGAAAGCGGAACGACGTCGGGCGTCTGCGACGGTTTCCGCTGCGCCAAGGGGCCGATCGGCATGAACGGGTAGCCGGGCACCCGTTCCTGATAGCGGCGATAGGTCTCGCCAAGAAAATACGCCAGCCGTTCGTCCTTGAGATAGCTGCCAATGAAGATGTAGGCGGTCCAAGTAACCGCCAGCAGCAAGCGGTCGAGGGTCATGACCGGATTGAACCAGATCAATCCCATGAAGCTCAAATAGACGGGGTGTCTGAGCAGCAAATACACGCTGCGCGGATGAAACCCGCGGTTGGGCAACGGCCGGCCTTGCAGCCAGTGGCGCCAGGGCGTAAAGCCGGTCTGGTAGCCTAATCCAGAGAGATGCAGGCTATAGAACAGTCCCGCCCAGGATGCGAAAAACAACGTCTCGACCGGCGCCTTCGCCCAGCCTGTCAATCGCCAGACCGTCGGCTCGGCCGACTGCCAGCCGGAGAACACGACGAGCAGCGTAACGCACGTCGCCACGCAAAAGAAACAGCCATAGAACGCCCGCGGAATCCAACGCGTGAGCCGCTGCCGCACGGAAGGGTGCAACAGCAGGCTGTGTACGATGGCGAATTGCCCCGCGAGCAGCGCGTCGGTGGCCAGCGAACCTGGCGGCGAGGCGACGGTATCTGCGTGCAGAAACCGAAACAGGTGATACACAGTGAAGAAAAAGAGTCCGTGCGTGAAGACTCCAAAGGCAATGCCGCAGGCTCTTCGCATCTTGGTCTGCATGGTAGAAAAACGCGGGTGGCGTGGAGAGTTGCACGATACGCTTCAGGCTTCCGGCACTGGCTTTCGCGCGATGAAGCAGCCGTATTGCATGGCCCCGCTGCGATACGCGGCCAGGATCGTCTCGAAGCGTCGCAGGAACATATCGGCGTCGCGATCGACGAGCCGCCCGAGCACGCCGACGCCGGTCCACCGCACGCGCTTCATGCAGATCTCCCAGGTTTGCATCACGCGCTCGGTCCACAGTTCCGACTGCTCCATGATCAAGCCGGCGTCCTGCATCCACTGCCCGTAGTTTTCCGCGGTTCCTAGCGAGGGACAAAAGAATCCTTCGCAAACGTCGTAAACCAGCTTGCGCTGCTCGTCGTTGACAAGCGGATTGCCCGCCAGCCACGCGCAAATCGCCATGCGACCGCCGGGGCGCAGCCACTGGGCCGCACGGCGAAAGAATTGCGGCTTGTCGAACAAGTGCTCCGTACACTCGACGCTCCAGACCACGTCGTACGACTGCTCTGCGAACGAGACCTGCTCGGCGTCGGCGCAGTGGAACTTTGTTTGCCGCGAGACCCCATGCCCCTTTGCGGCGCACGAGGCCCAGAATTGTTGAAACGGGCTCAGCGTTACTCCGTCAACCGTGCAACGGCGGCGCTTGGCAAGAAAGATCGACGAGCCGCCCATGCCGCAGCCAACGTCGAGCACGCGCTCGCCGCCATGGATTTCCGCGGCCGCGGCCAGAGTCTCCGTGAGTTGCTGCTGCGCGACGGCTGGAGATTCGCCGGCCTGCCACAAGCCATGATGGATGTGCCGGCCCCAAAGCAGGCGGTAAAACAGCGTCGCCAGGTCATAGTGCCAGCGAATAACGTCTTTGCGAACGGTCGGACAACTGATCATATTGCGAGAATCCTTGCGAGAAGCTTGGGCGAGGGGAGGAGCGGGAGGCCACGGGCTCGGCGGCACGTCGCGCGGCCGAGCCGTTCAATTGGGCGAGACTCGCGGTAGGGCTTACGGCTCCTGTCCGCCGCGTCGGCCGGCGGCTACGCGCGGTTGGCCGAGGTGGATTTCACCGTAGATCGTGAGTTCGTCGGTCACGCCCACCGCTCCGAAGGCCTTGCTGTACGGCTCGATGCCATAATCCGTTTGCCGGATGTCGAACGCTCCGCGAATGTGAACGCCGCTTTCCTTTTCGATCGCTTCGGTGTCGAACTTCAACGGCCGTTTGACCCCGTGCAAGGTAAACTCTCCTTGCAGGCGATACATCGGATGGCCCGCTTTCGACGGATACTTGAGGGGCAAGGCGGCATCGATTTTGAAGGTTGCGGTCGGATGCCGGCGGACGTCGAGCACGTCGGCGCCGACCATGTTGGCGGTCACTTCCTTTTGGCGCGAAGCGGGAGTCTCTCCTTCCAAGTGGAGATATTTGCGAGCTTCCGCCGTATCGGCGACGAAGCTCCTCATATCGAAGACCATTTGACCGGCCTGGCTCCGGGCGCCCAAACGCACGGAGCCCGATTTCAGTCGCCCCACAACCGCATGTTCGTGTCCCAGGCCGACTTTGCCGACAAAAATAAAGACGCGGCTCGCCTTGAGGTTGATCTCCTCTTGGGCCATTGCCGCAGATTCAGCGCCCAGGACGGTTGGCCGTGGCAAAATCGACAGACCTGCCAGCAGGGCAAAGGCGAAGCACGACGCACCGCCAGAGAAGAGGGTACGATACGGCGAGAAAGGCATGCGAGGTCTCCTGTGAACGGTTTCGGATGCCAAGGTTCGCAGCGCAGTCGCTGGCACAGCGGACCTTACGAACGCCCCATCGAAAACCCCATCACAGGTTGGGCGAAATGCTACCGACGCATACGGCCGGCGTAAAGTCCAAACAAGACAGATAGGCGATCGTTCCGCAAGATTACAAGCTTGCAATCTTGCGGGTTGTTGCCGTTGCGAGTCTGTGAATCCGCTAGCAAGCAGCGTTTGCTCTTCCGGTTTTTGTCCTGATTTTGGTAGAGTTCTCCGGCATGCCCTACTCGAGGCCAGCGAGCAGGCGTCGCTTGCTTCCCTTCTTCTGCCTCTCTTTTGCAACGGCGTCACGTGCTTTCGTTCGCACTGAAAACGCTTCTTGCCGATCGCGGCAAACTGTTGACTGGTCTGGCCGGCGTCATGTTTTCGCTGGTCCTGGTCAGCGTACAAGGCGGTTTGTATTTGGGCCTGATGCGCAAAGCCAGCGTGCTGATCGACCACTGCAGCGCCGACATCTGGGTTGGACATGCGCGAATCGAGAACGTCGATCTGGCCCGCGAGATTCCCGAACTCTGGCTCAACCGCTTGCGAGGCATTGCCGGCGTCGCCTCGGTGCGGCCGTACATTGTCGGCAAGGGGACCGCTTCTCTGGCCGACGGCCACATGGAAGACGTCTGGATCATCGGTTCCGATCCCGGTTCGATGCTCGGCGCGGCATGGGACTTTGTCGAGGGGTCGAAGGACGAGCTGAAACGGCCTGACGGCGTGAGCTTCGATGAAGTCGACGCGTCCAAACTCGGCCATCCGCACGTCGGAGATTGGCTGGAGGTCAACGGGCATCGGGCCCGGATCGTCGCCCGCACGCGGGGCATCACGGGCTTCATCACTATGCCCTATCTGTTCACCACCTTTGAAACCGCGCGAAGGATGGCGCACGTCACGCCGGGCGCTTGCTCGTTTTTCTTATTGAAGCTTCAGCCGGGAGAGGAGCCGGATCGCGTGCTGACGGCCGTTCGGCATCGGGTTCCTCAAGCGGCGGTCTATACCCCGGAACAGTTCGCCCGCATCTCGCAGGATTATTGGATGAAGCGGACCGGCATTGGCATCAGCTTCGGCGCCTCGACGGCGCTCGGGTTGCTGGTGGGCTTGATGATGGTCGGCCAAAGTCTGTACGCGCTGGCGCTCGACCATCTCGACGAATACGCCACGCTCAAGGCGCTGGGCGCCGAAGATCGTCACGTCTGCGGCGTGATCGTGCTGCAAGCTCTGGCCATCGCCATCGCCGGTTCGCTGGGCGGACTGGCCATCGTCGCGGCGATTCGAAAGTTCTGGAACTCGCCGCTGGCGCCCGTCGAAATTCCAGCGACTCTGATGGGCCTGGCCGTGGCGCTAGTTGTCGTGATCTGCCTCGCCGCCTCGTTATTGCCGTTCTTTCGGATTCGCCGGATTGATCCCGCCGCCGTTTTGATGGGGTGAAAACGCGCTCTGCCATGAATGACCAGGTGATACAAGTCTCGGGCGTCTCAAAGAGCTACCAGGCAGGCGGCGACGCCGCGCTGGTGCTCCGCGACATACAACTCAACGTTGGACGCGGCCAGTGCGTTTACCTGGTCGGTCCTTCCGGCAGCGGCAAGACCACGCTGCTGTCGATCCTCGGGTGCGTGCTCTCGGCCGACTCCGGCAGCGTGGAAATCCTGGGAAACGACGTGCGGCGATTTTCGCCGCAGGAGCAGGCGCGGTTTCGCCGCGAGAAAATCGGCTTCGTCTTTCAGCGGTTCCATCTGTTCGACGCGTTGACCGCGGCCGAAAACGTCTGTGTGCCGTTCGATTTGCTCGGTCGGCCGAAATCCAGTTCGCGCGACAAAGCGTTGGAATTGCTCGCGATGGTCGGCCTGCAAGACAAGGCGCACAGCCGCGTGACGCGCTTGAGCATGGGGCAGCGACAGCGCGTTGCATTCGCTCGGGCGCTGGCCGGCGAACCGGAGTTGATCCTGGCCGACGAGCCGACCGCCTCGCTCGATGCGGAATCAGGTTTTAACGCGATGCAGGCGCTGAAACAATTTTGTCGCGAGTTGGACAAAACGGTCGTCGTCGTGACGCACGATTCGCGGATCTTCTGCATGGCCGATCGCCTGTTGAGGCTTGCCGACGGTCGCATTGTCGGCGAACAGGCCGTGGCGCCATCCGCCGGCGATGTCCCGCGGCCATCCGACCTTTTCCCCGTTGTATAGTCTGGCTCAAAAGGACCGTGATATGCGATGGGTGAGAATGGTGCTGCTCTCGGCCACCGTCGGCGCGTCCGTCTTAATCGCCTGGGCGCGGCTGACCGGGGCACATGCTCCCGCGCCGCGGCCCGAACCGAGCGATGCGGAGGCGGCGCCTGAGAGACCGCAAATCTTCGCCGCGGGCGTCGTTGAAGGGCGACGCCGCGAGATTTCACTCCGATTTGAGGTTCCTGGCCGCGTTCAATCGGCGGGCGTCCGCGAGGGCGATACCGTGATGATGGGAGAGGTGCTGGCGGAACTGGATTGCGACGTCGCTCAACTGCGCCTGGCCGAAGCGCGCACCCAGCTCAAGATGGCGGTGGCGGAACGAGATCGCCTCGTCGCCGATTCGAAACGCGCAAATCTGCAGCTCAGCCGCGAGGAGGAAACGATCGCTCAAGGTAAAGTGACGCTGGCCGAGGCCGCTCTTCGTCGCCAACAACTGTTACTCGACAAATGCAAGCTCCGCGCGCCGAGCGACGGCATCGTGCTCCGCGCGGCGCTCCAAGTGGGCGAGTTGACCGGCCCGGAGGACGGACGCGAGTTGTTGATCATCGCCGACCACGGCGCCGCTTGCGTTCGCGCATTTGTCGAAGAACTGGACGCGCTGGAGGTTGCTCCAGGACAGCGCGCACAAATCTCCGTTCCCGGCCGACCCGACCGGCAATATCAGGGGACCGTCAGCTCGTGCGCTCCTTCGCTACGTCCCAAATCGCAACGCCGCCTGAAGCCGGGCGAACGCGTCGACGTGCGCGTTCGCGAAGCGATGATCGACCTGGAGAATGGCGCCGGGCTACTGATCGGACTGCCTGTCGAGGTTTTTATTCAGCCTTAGTCCGACTATTTATCGTCAAGAGCTGCCCTGGCGACGATGTTGTAGGCAGCCAACTATAACGGTTTTCAGTCCGGGCGATGAAAGATGAAAAGGTGTCAGGAACCGAAAGTCGACGACAACGCCTGGATTGCGAGCCCGTTTCGTATTTTTAGGATCACTGAACGAGCCGCTGTGTGCCGCCTGATCCACGACAAGGGCTTCATCTTGCGTGCCCCTGATCGATTACTTCGCTTCAAACTCCCACCGCTGCGGCTTGCCGCCGGCCTTGCTGTGGACTTCCACCCAATCCAACTCCGCCGGCTTTGGCTGGGCGGGCAGGTAAAGCCGTAAGATGCCGAGCCGGCCTGCGGCAGGTAGATCGACGGAAAGTTCCTGCCAGTCGCCCGCCGGAACGTTGAAGGCGACGGATTGCGTGCCGTCCGCGTCGCCGGCGCCGCCGGGCAGCCATTCGATTTTCCCGGCGCCGCCCGAGCTGTTGCGGACGCGAAGCTTGACGACGACTGGACCGGTCAGCTTGCCCATGCCGTGCCCAAGAAAGGCGGCGCCGGGCTTGCCTTTGCCGATCATGGTGAGCACGCCGTCTTTCACCGTCGCCTCGCACTGCCGCGCCTTCCAGCCTTCCAGCGGCTCGGCCGCCGCGAGGGCCTTGGCGCTTGGCTTATAGGCGGGGTTCGGCCGCGGATAAGCGGCACCGGTGTCGGCGAGAAAGCCGTCAATCAACGTATCGAGCTCATTGACGCGATCGGGCTGCGCACTGGCCAGGTTCGTCGACTCGCCCAAATCGTTGCGAAGATTGAACAGTTCGAACCGCCCTGCAACGCCCGCCGGCACGCCGAACCAGCGGATCAGTTTCCAATCGCCGCTGCGGACCCACACCCCGCCGGCCCGGCCGGCGCCGGCGTGCGGGAAATAGTTGAAGAATGCTTTGCGGTCGAGCTTGCCGGTCTGCCGCAGCACCGCGGCGTAACTGACGCCGTCGAGGGTTTGCGAGGCGTTAGGCGGCAGACCTAGCAGTTCCAGGAGGGTTGGATAGAGATCGATATGCCCCACGACCGCGTCGCTGGCCGTGCCTGACTTGATGCGGCCCGGCCAGGCCCACATCAACGGAACTCGCGTTCCGCCCTCGTAGAGCGTCCCCTTGCCGTCGCGCAGCGGCGCGTTGTTGGTCGGCGGCCGCTC
>DASZUP010000849.1:0-3394 GCA_035547635.1 Pirellulales bacterium | reverse complement strand
GGGCTCATCGCCGGCTGGCGGGCGCGAGAAAATGCTCCAGTCGGCCAGTTCTATCAGTTGCTCATCATCAGAAGCTGCCAACAGCCGCGCCGCCAGGTTCTTGCCGGCAGGTTTCAAAAGTTGCTGCACGGTGGGATGATTCGACATAAACAGCGACTCGCCGACGCTCGATTGAAACTCGTCGGTCCGCACGTCCAGATCGCGAGCTAAGCCATTCGCCCGGTCGTCGAGCTGTTTGTGCCGCTCGGCCCGGGCTGCGTCGTCGGGCAGGTCGTCGAAGGATTCATCGCCGGTGACGAGCAACAGCGATACCGCATACTGCTTGGGCGAGAGCGGCCGCAGCGGCGCTACGGAAAACAACTCCGGCGCCGGGCGGTTCGCGCCTTCCGGCCAGTCGCTGGAAAGCTGATACGGACGGCTCATTACGATCCCGGCAATCAACCGCTCCAGATGGTAGCCGCTGGCGGCAAAGTCTTCGGCCAGCCAATCGAGCAGAGGGGGAATGGCTGCCGGATTGGCCGAATGCATCTGATCGACCGGCTGCACCAGGCCTCGCCCGAGCAAGTAGGCCCATACCCGGTTGACCATCGCGCGGCTGAACAGACGACGGTCTTCCAGCGCGGCCTGCACCAGTTGCTCGCGGCGACTGTAACGCGGCGGCAGGTACTTCTTATCTTTCTTGGCTTGTTCCAAGGCCGCCTTGCGCTGCGGGTCATCCGCCAGCGACGGCTCTTCGAGCACCTGGCCAGAGAGAAACATCAGCTTCGCTTTCCGGTTCTCCCCCTCGCGCGTAACGAACTCGATTTCGCCTTCGTCTTTCTCGCCGATCAGGTTCTGCTCGCCACGAAACTCGTAACTGCGATTGAAAAACGAAGACAGCCCGTAGAAGTGGTCCTGCTTCCAATCGTCAACCAGCGGATGGTCGTGGCACTTGGCGCAACTGATATCGACGCCGAAAAAAATGCGCGAGACGTCGTTGGTCAATTCGTCGGTGCTTTTCACGCGCCGCTGCAGGAACCGGTCGGCCCGCTTTCGTTCCGGCGTTTCCCACGGCCCAAGCACGATTTCGCGGAACGTCTGGTCCCAGGTCGCCCGGGCTTTCAAGCCGTCTCGCAGGTAAGCGAGGAACTCGCGGTCGCCCGCATACCGGCCTTGCAGCATGTCATCCAGAACGTTGGCGAAGTGCAGCGGAAACTCCGGCCCGCTCACCAGCCGCAACGCCGCGGCGGACCGCTTTCCGGCTGCCGCGTCCTGGACAAAACTCTGCGCCTCGCGGCGCGTCGGCACGCGGCCCGCCACGTCGAGCATCAGCCGGCGGTAGTAAGTTGCATCGTCCGCCGGCCCGGCCGGCTGAACGCCCGCGGACTGCCAGTGCTGCGCCGTTAACTCGTCGATTTTGGCCGCGACCGTTTCTGCGCCTTCCCACGGCTCGGCGGCGCCCGCCGGCATGGCCGTCAGCCAGCAGGCGGTAACCCAAATACAGACCCTCGGCGCCATCGCAGCCTGTCTCCCGTGCGCAATACATGCTTGCTGGCGGCCGCGACATCGCGACCGCTTTCATCCATCGTCGTTTATGCGTGTATGGTAACGGGAACACGCAGGGGCTGTCAAAATCAATTAGATTCTGGTTTAAACTACCTGCACGGAACCCCCTTGCGCCCTAGAATCTTGCATCATGGAACGACGTCCGCTCGGCGACACCGGTCTTGAAGTCTCTCCCATCGCTTTGGGCTGCTGGCCTATTGCCGGAATCACCAGCATCAATGTCACCGAGGCGAACAGCCTGGCGACGATCGAACGCTGTTTCGAGTTGGGGATCAATTTCCTCGACACGGCCTATTGCTATGGCCGCGAGGGCGAGAGCGAGCGGCTGATCCGCCGGGCGCTCGGCTCGCGGCGAGACGAGATGGTGATTGCCACCAAAGGGGGCATTCACTGGGGGCCCGACGGCAAGCAGGTCAAAGACGGCCGGCCGGAGACCTTGCGGCGTCAGTGCGAAGAGAGCCTGCGGCAGTTAGGAACCGATCGCGTCGAGTTGCTTTACCTGCACGCGCCCGATCCCAACGTGCCGGTGGCCGAATCGGCCGGCGCCTTGAAAGAACTGCTGGACGAAGGCAAGACGCGCAGCGTCGGGCTATCGAACGCTTCGCTCGAACAGCTCGAGCAGTTCGCCGCCGTCTGCCCTCTGGCCGCCTTCCAGCCGCACTACAACATGCTGCAGCGCGAGATCGAGGCCGACACGCTCCCCTGGTGCGTGGCGCATAACGTTTCGGTGATGGTTTACTGGCCGCTGATGAAGGGACTGCTGGCCGGAAAACTGTCGCGAGATCACGTCTTCGCCCCGGGCGACGGGCGAGCCAAGTACCCGATGTTTCAGGGGCAGGAGTGGCAGAAGACGCAGGATCTAATCGACGAGCTGCGCGAGATTGCAACCGAAGCAGGACGCACGGTCGCCCAACTGGTGATCAACTGGACGATCCATCAGCCGGGCATCTCGGTGGCGCTGTGCGGCGCCAAGCGTCCGGATCAGATCGAAGAGAACGCCGGCGCCGTCGGCTGGCGGCTTAGCGACGCACAGCTTGCGCGCGTCACCGCCGCGATCGCGCGGCGCGGCGTGCCGGTCTCGCGAGCGGCGGTGTAAGGCGCCGAGTGGCGAATCGGAAAAGCGAGAAATGAAGTCGGGGGCGGTGCAAATGCGGAGTGGGGAAATCGGAGATAGCCGCATTCAACCTCCTGATGTTACCGTATCAAACCCAGAGCTGGCCGCGGTATGACTTCGGTTTTGATCACTGCCTTTGAGCCTTACGATCGCTGGCAGGCCAATTCGAGCTGGCTGTGCCTGATGGAGCTGACTCGCGATCGGCCGACGCAGCCGGCTATCACCACGCGGCGCTATCCGGTCGACTTTCAAGCGGCCAAGGAGCGGCTGGCTCAAGACTTGAAGGCCAACTACGACTATGCCCTGCATCTCGGCCAGGCGCCTCGCAGCGCGACGATCCGGCTGGAGGAAATCGGACTGAACGTCGGCGGCGGCTGTCACGAGCCGGTCGAGCGATTGCATCCCCTGGCCGCCGACGGCCCGACGGCCTATCGCACCAGCTTGCCGCTGGGCGACTGGTCGGCCAAGCTGCGGCAGGCGGGCATTCCCTCGCAGGTTTCCTACCACGCCGGCACCTACCTGTGCAATGCAATGCTGTACTGGTCGCACTACCTCTCCGAACAGCTCGGCTTGCGGACGCGTTCTGCTTTCATCCACCTGCCGCTCGATATCTCGCAAACACTCGGCGAGCGAGAAGAGCTGCCCAGCCTGCCGGCCGGCGTCTCCGCCGCCGCTTTGCGGCTGATCCTGAACGAGCTGCACGCCGGCGGCGCCTGAATGAGCGTGCAGCCAAAC
>DASZUP010000848.1:0-2429 GCA_035547635.1 Pirellulales bacterium | reverse complement strand
CAGGTCAGCGTGCCGGCGCAGGTGCGCGAAGGAGAGCCGTTCTATGTGGAAGTCGTGATCGACGGCAATCACGACGACGAAGGACTGATTGAAGTTTACCGCGGCGCTCACAAGGTGGTCGGCGAGCGACGGAAGCTGAAGAAGGGCGAAAACCGCCTGCGGTTCCAACAATCGATCGTCGATGAGCGGCTGGCGCAGTACACGGTGCGCATCAGCGGATTGCGGCAAGATACGCTGCTGGACAACAACGCCGAGTCGGGATTGGCGTTTACCGCCGGCAAACCGCGCGTGCTGTTGATCGAGAGCGATCCGAAGTTGGGACAGCATTTCGCCTGGGCCATGGAGCAGGAAAAAATCCAAGTCGACGTGCGTCCGCCGCAGGGCATGCCCGACGTGCTGGCCGATCTGCAAAACTACGAGCTGGTGATTCTTTCCAACGTGCCGGCTACGGCCCTGACGCAGCGGCAGATGGAAATCGCCCGCACCTACGTGCAAGACCTGGGCGGCGGCTTGATGATGCTCGGCGGCGAGCAGTCCTTCGGCCTGGGCGGCTACTACAAGACCGTTCTGGAAGAAATCCTGCCCGTTCGCAGCGATTTTGAAAAAGAGAAGGAAAAGCCCAGCCTCGCGATGGCGCTGGTGATCGACAAATCCGGTTCGATGGGCGGCGAGAAAATCGAACTGGCGAAAGAAGCGGCCAAAAGCGCGGCCGAGTTGCTCGGCGGCAGCGACAAGTTGGGCGTGATCGCCTTCGAAGGAGACGCCTTCTGGGTCAGCGAGATGCAGTCGGCTTCCAACAAGGGGCGGATCATCGACGACATCAGCCGGCTGGAAGCGGGCGGCGGCACGAATATGTATCCCGCCATGGACGAGGCGTTTGCCGCCTTGCAGGCCACCGTGGCCAAGTTGAAGCACGTGATCATTCTTTCCGACGGCATTTCCGCTCCCGGAGATTTCGAAGGCATCGCCAATGAGATGGCCTCGTCGCGGATCACGATCTCCACCGTCGGCGTCGGGGACGGGGCCGACGAGCAGCTGCTGGAAGATATTGCCCGCATCGGTCAGGGGCGCTACTACTTTACCGACGACCCGACCAGCATTCCGCAGATCTTCGCCAAGGAGACGGTCGCTGCCAGCAAGTCGGCGATTGACGAGCAGCCGTTTCTGCCGCAAGTCGTGCGGCCCAGCCAGGCGCTGGCGGAGATCGACTTTGAAGCGGCGCCCTTCCTGTTGGGCTATGTGATGACGCGCGTCAAACCGACGAGCGAACTCGTGCTGGCTACGGAAAAAGGCGACCCGCTTTTGGCCTGGTGGCGATATGGTCTGGGGATGACCGTCGCCTTCACTTCCGACGCCAAGAGCCGCTGGGCGGCCGAGTGGCTGAGTTGGCCCGGCTATGGGAAATTCTGGGCCCAGGTCGTGCGGCATGCCATGCGCAAGAACGAAGCCAAAGGGGTGCTTGTCGAAGTCAAGCAGCAAGGCCGCCGCGCGACGGTGACGGTCGACGCCGTCGATCCGGTGGGCCGTTACTTGAACCAGGTCGAAACGGAGCTGACCGTGATCGACCCCCAATTGCGCAACCGGAAGCTGCCTATGACGCAAATCGCCCCAGGTCGCTACAAGGCGCAGTTTGACACCCCGCAGCAAGGCGCCTATCACCTGGAGTTGGCGTCCAAGAGCCAGGGCGGCGCAGCCTACCGGCAATCTCGCGGGTTGATGGTCGGATACGCCGACGAGCTGCGGTTGCGACCGCCCAACGAGCCGCTGCTCAAGACGCTGGCCCAAGTCTCGCGAGGCGCTTATGCTCCGGCGCCCGGCGACGTGTTCGCTGAGACGGACCGCACCGCCCAGCGTACGACTCCGCTTTGGCCGTACCTGTTGATGGCGGCCGCATCGCTGCTGGTCTTCGACGTTGCTCTGCGGCGGATCGATTTCAATCTGCTCGGCAGTTGGTTCCGAAGAGAAAAACGGCGCACTGGCTCGAAGCCGCTGCAGGCGATGTCGCCCGCCGTCGTGCGCGAGAATGTCCGGGAAAACCGCGATGTGCGCGATAAAATACTTGGCTGACTTCGGTGAAAAACATTGCTCGTATGTGTCGATGCCGGTAACATCTAGGTGCGTTGCGCACCTGCGGTTGTGAACAATTCACGTCATCTTTTCCGCGAGGGTAGGTCATGGAACGTGCGATCTACGAACGATTGGCGCAAGTTCGCCGTCGTCAGCGGCGGCTGTTCATCGAGCGGACGGCGAGTGCGGGCCTGCTGGTCAGCTCGCTTGCCGGTCTGACGTTGGGAATCGGTCGCTGGCTGGCCGACTGGCCGCTCGCCCCCTGGCAGGCAGCTTTCGTGTTTCTTGCCGGCCCTCTCCTGGGCGCGCTCGTCGGCGCGTGTTGGCCGCAACGTTGGCGCGCAGCCGCTGCGGCCGTCGAT
>DASZUP010000847.1:0-13350 GCA_035547635.1 Pirellulales bacterium | reverse complement strand
ATGTGCGATCTGGCGAGCGACTTTCTCAAGACTCGCCAGTTGCGGCACTTTACCGACCGGCAAACGCTGTGGAACCAGCTCGAGAATTTCACGCGCACGGCGCACACCAGCCTGGACCCGCGCGAGACGGCCTATACCATCGCCAACGAAGGGCGCCGGCTGATCGAGTGCGACCGCGTCAGCGTGGCGATCAGCCGCGGCAAGAAGTGCAAGATCGAGGCGGTCAGCGGCCAGGACACGTTCGACAAGCGTTCCAATACCATCATGCTGCTCAACCGTCTGGCGACGGCGGTGGTGGCGACCGGCGAACCGCTCTGGTATTCCGGAGATACGAGCAATCTGGCGCCGCAGGTTGAAGACGCCGTTCAAGACTATGTAGACGAATCCCATTCGAAGCACGTGGCCGTGTTGCCGCTCAAGCGGCCCGCCGATCCGACGGACGAAGAAGATCAGACTGAACCGATCGGGGCCTTGATCGTCGAGCAGATTGAAGATGCGCGGCCGCGCGAAGGCATGGTGCAGCGCGTCAACGTGGTCTGCGAGCACAGTTCGTTGGCCATGGCCAACTCCCTGGAACACAACAGCCTGTTTTTGCTGCCGCTGTGGCGTACGCTCGGCAAGGCCAGTTGGATCGTCAGCGCAAGAACCTTGCCTAAGACCATCGCGATTGTGGTGGCCGTATTGCTGCTGATCGTTTTCCTGGCGGTGTACCCGGTCAATTTCACCCTCACCGGCGACGGCACGCTGCAACCGGTGCTGCGGCGAGACGTGTTCGCGGCCGTCGAAGGGCAAGTGGACCAGGTGCTGGTCAAGCATGGGCAGAAAGTCAAAGCCGGCGACGTGCTATTGGTCCTGAGAAATCCCGATTTGGACGTCGCCATCAGCGAGACGACCGGCAAATTCAACCAGGCTCAGAAGGGCCTGGTCGCCGCACAGCGAAAAGTGTCCGCAAAGAGCACCGGCAAGCCCGAAGACGACGCGGAAAAAGAACGCGCTCAATCGGAAGTGATTCAGTACCTGCAGCAGGCGGAAAGCCTGCGCAATCAGTTGCTGCTGCTGATGGCCAAGAAGGACAAGCTCCAGATCGCCAGTCCGATCGATGGCGAAATCACCACCTGGGATCCTGAGAAAGAACTGCTGACGCGTCCGGTCAAGCCGGGCGAAGTGCTGCTCAGCGTAGCCGATCCTTCGGGCGACTGGCAACTGGAGTTGCACATGCCGGAAGATCGGATGGGCCACATCACCAAGGCGCAGCACGAATTCGGCAACGACTTGAAAGTGACCTACCATCTGGCGACGGAGCCGGGCTCCGACTACGAAGGTCGCGTGGTGCAAATCCACGAGTCCGCCGAAGTGCGCGGCGAAGAGGGCAATACCGTGCTGGTTAAAGTTGCCATCGACAAGCAGAAGCACGCGGATCTGCTGCGACCAGGCGCCAACGTCAAGGCCCGCGTGTACTGCGGAGGCTCGTCGGTCGGTTACTGGCTGTTCCACGACGCGATCGATTTCGTCGAATCCCGAATCTTGTTCCCGATGAATATGTAAGGGGAGTTTGCATGTCTGCGAGTCTCTGGTTGTTGACGGCGGCGATTGCCTTGACCGGTCCCGACGGCGAACTGCCTGCCAAGAACGTTCGCAAGTCGAGCCCGGCGGCCGCCACGAGGCGCAGTCCGGACGAGCGGCTGCGGGCGCTGCTCGAGCGCAGCGGCGCCGGCGCCCCGCTGGCCGCGCGAACCCCCGACGGCACGCCTGATCCGCGGACCATCGAAAATTGCCAGGTCACGCTGATCGACGTCGTCGACGTCGCGGCGCAAGAAGCCGGCGTGCTGACCGAGGTCAAGGTCCGCGAAGGCAGCGAGATCAAGGAAGGGCATCTCGTCGCGCAGGTCAACGACAGCAAAGTGCAGATGGCTCGCAAGGTCGCCGAAGCGGAACACAAGGTGGCCCTGGCCGAAGCGGAGAGCGACATCTCCGTGCGGTACTCCAAGAGCGCCGCGGCCGTGGCCAAGCAGGATTACGTCGTCCATCTGGAAGCCAACCGGAGAGTGCCCGGCTCCACGCCCGATACGGAGATGCAAAAACTCCGGCTGCAGTGGGAAAAGGGCACGCTGGAAATCGAGAAAGCCGAGTTGGAGCAGAAAGTCGCCGCGCTGACGGCGGAATCGAAGGAAGCCAGCGTCGAGGCGGCCGACGACGACATCCATCGCCGCAAAGTTCTGGCCCCGCTCGACGGGGTCGTGGCCGAAGTGTTCAAGCACCGCGGCGAATGGGTCAACCCGGGCGATCGCGTCGTGCAGGTGCTGCGGATGGACAAACTTCGGGTGGAAGGCAATTTGAACATCGCCAACGTTTCTCCCGCGGACGTCATCGGGCGGCCGGTGCGGATCATCGCCGACCTGACCAACGGCAGGAAAGAAGAGTTCCCGGGCGAAGTCGTGTTCGTCGACCTGCGAGTGCTGCAAGGCGGCGAATACCGCGTGAAGGCGGAGGTCAAAAACCGGCAGGAAAACGGCTCCTGGCTGCTGCTTCCCGGCACCAACGTCGAAATGCGAATCGACGCCGGCATGGGCAAACTGACCGATCATTCGCAGCGCTGATTTCACTTGTTTCCGGGCCGCAGCGTCGCTCCCGCGGCGCAGCGGCTCGCTGAACGACCCTCGCTCCGCGACGCAACGCAAGCCGCTCGGCATTTCCCTCGATGGCCACACTCGCTGACAGCCTGGTTTCCAGTTCCGCCCGCAAGCTGGCGATGCGGATGCGGCCGGACCTTTCCGCCCGGCAGCACCGCTACCAGGGCCGGGTCTACTGGGTCATCAAGGAGCCGGTCGGGCTGAACTACTTCCGCTTTCAGGAAGAGGAATACGCGATTTTGCAGATGCTCGACGGACGGTCGAGCCTGGACGACATCAAAGCCGAGTTCGAGGCCCGCTTCCCCCCGCAGAAAATCGGGGTGGAAGAGCTGCAACAGTTCATCGGCATGCTGCACCGCAGCGGGCTGATCATCGCCAACGTTCCGGGGCAAGGCAAGCAGCTCAAGCTGCGTCGCGACGAGCGGTGGCGAAAGGAATGGCTGAACAAGCTCAGCAACATCCTGTCGATCCGTTTCAAGGGCATTGACCCCGACCGGATATTGAACTGGCTGCATCCGAAACTGAAATGGATGTACACGCGCACGGCGGTGTTCTGTTGCGCATTGCTGGCGCTCTCGGCCTTGTCGCTGGTGCTGGTGCAGTTTGAAGTCTTCCAGTCGAAATTGCCGTCGTTCCATCAGTTCTTCAACCTCAAGAACGCCATCTGGCTGTCGGTTGCGCTGGGCGTGACCAAGGTCATCCACGAGTTCGGCCACGGGCTGACGTGCAAACACTTCGGCGGCGAGTGCCACGAGATGGGCGTCATGATCCTGGTGCTGACGCCTTGCTTGTATTGCAACGTGTCCGACTCCTGGATGCTGCCGAACAAGTGGCACCGCATCGCCATCGGCGCCGGCGGGATGTATATCGAAGTGGTGATCGCCTCGATCTGCACGTTCATCTGGTGGTTCACCGAACCCGGCATGCTTAATCATCTGTGCCTGAGCACGATGTTCGTCTGCTCGGTCAGCACGTTGATGTTCAATTCCAACCCGCTGCTGCGGTACGACGGTTACTACATCCTGGCCGACCTGGTGGAGATTCCCAACCTGCGGCAGAAGGCCTCGGACATTCTCAACCGCAAGCTGGGCTTCTGGTGCCTGGGGCTGGAGCAGCCGGACGATCCGTTCCTGCCCGAGCGGAACCAGATCTTCTTTGCGCTGTACAGCATGGCGGCCGCCATCTATCGCTGGGTCGTGGTGTTTTCGATCTTGTGGTTCCTGTACGAAATCTGGAAGCCGTATCGCCTGGAGATCATCGGCCAGATCATCGGCGTCGCGGCGATTTACGGGCTGGCGATCCAGCCGCTGTGGAAACTGGGCAAGTTCTTCTATGTGCCTGGGAGAATCGAAAAAGTGAAAAAAGGGCGGATGTACGCGACGCTGGGCGTGCTGGCGGCGGTCATTGCGGCGGTGTTATACGTGCCGCTGCCGCACCGCGTCTATTGCACGCTGGAGATCCAACCGCGCGATGCCAACAGCATCTTTGTCAGCGTGCCGGGCGAGTTGGAACAAGTCTTCGTCAAACCCGGCGAGGAGATTGCAGAGGGCGCCAAACTGGCCCAACTCGCCAATCTGGACGTCGACCTGTCGCTGGCGGAGCTAACCGGCGAGCGCGACCAGAACGATACCCAACTGGAAAGCCTGCGGCGTCAGATGGTCCATGACCCTCAAGGCGCCAGCCTGCAAATCCAACCGCTGGAAGCGACGCTCGCGGCCTTAAACAAGCAGATCAATGACAAACGTATCGACCTGGAGCGTCTGACCCTGGTCTCTCCCGCCAGCGGCACCGTGTTGCCGCCGCCCGAACTGCCGACGAGGCAGAACCAGGACAAACAGCTCCCGCACTGGAGCGGAACGCCGCTCGATCCGGAAAACCACGATGCCTATCTTGAACAGGGCGTGCTGTTCTGCCTGGTGGGCGATCCTCACAAAATGGAAGCGTTGCTGGTGGTCGATCAGGAGGACATCGAGTATCTCAAGAAAGGCCAACTCGTTGACGTCAAACTCGACCAGTTGCCGGCCGAAACGCTGCATGGCGAAATTGTCGAGATCGCCGCCGAACCGCTGTCTGTCAGCCCTCGGCACCTTTCCAACAAGGCTGGCGGCGAATTAGCCACCAAGACGGACGATTCGGGCGTTGAACGACCGTTGAACACTTCGTACCAGGTGCGGGTTCCCATCGACGATCCGGAAAACCTGCTTCGGATTGGCCTGCGCGGCCGCGGGCGAATCCATAGCCGTCCGCAAACGCTCGGTCATCGCCTTTGGAGATATATCACGCAGACGTTCAACTTCCGCCTCTAAGAGGGGGGGCCGACAGGGGCTTAATTCCTCGTAAGGAATTTGCCGGGCCCTTGTAAACAAGTTTTTCTTGGCACGCAAGCTGCTATGATGCCCGCTAGCGGCCGACGTGAGCCGGGGTCCTCGTGGCGGAAGCGAGGAATCGGAGGCGCGCGGCAGCCGCAGGCGAACAGAGCGAAGGGGCTGAGGCGGAGGAACTGAGGCTATGAGCCAAACCGTTGGCCTTTGGAGAGTATGGTCTTGTGGGGCGCTCGTTCTGGGCGTCTTCGTTGCGGGCGCTGGGGCCGAAGCGCCTGAGTATCGGGAATTGTTGCGGCGCAGCGTGGAGCAACGCCGGCCGAACCTCCCGCCCGACCGATTGCCGGGCCTGAACCGCGACGTGCAGGACGTCATCGGTTTGGAATACACGGTGTTGTTGCACAAGGAAGGCAAGGACATTCCCGTCGACGAAACGGCGCACGATTTCCATCAAGGGGATCAGATTCGCGTGCGCATCAGCCCGCTTTGCGACATGTACGTCTATATCTTTTACGAGCGGGCAGGCGGGCAGCGGCTCTGCTTGCAGCCGATCAGCAAGGAGTCGCCGCCGCTGGCTAAGCGGCATCAGGCATTCGAGCTGCCGGCCGACGGCAGCGTGTACGAATTCGACGCTCCCGTGGGCGAAGAAAAGCTGCTGATCGTCGCCACCACGCAACCCAGCGAGGAGTTGGCGGTGCTGGCCGATATGGTGTGCCGGAAGAGCGACGAAAAACTGACCGCCACCGAGAAAACGCGACGCGAACAACTACGGTCTCGCAGCCAGAAGATCCTGCGAGCGCTGCGAGAAGAAAAGGAAAACAGCATCCAATACCGCGGCCCGTTCAGCGAACAGGCGTTGTTCAAAGTGGGCGAGGAGTTGCAGCGTCGCGGAGTCGGCCAGGCCATCCTGGAAGAACCGCCCCACGACAAACAGAAGGGCACGTTCTGCGCAGCCGCCTCGTTCGATCCGGACAATCAGCCCGAGCTCTTCGTCTCCATTACGCTCCGTTCGGTTCCCAAAAGTACGGCTAAGCAGTAACTCGGGCTCCTCAGCCGCGATGCCGACTCGCGCTGCGAGGCTCAGCAGCGGAGGAGTTCCAGGCGAGGCGCGAGGCTGAAATAGAAAACGTACCACGCGCCATTGTCGCCACGACGCCGGCTTTGATACGGTGAGTTTCCGTTGCGTGCGATGCGGAAGACGCCGCACTCGAACGCCTGACCGGACGACGGCTCCGCGGTCGCGCAAGCGACGATCCATTCATTGTGACTAACGCAGATTGCAACTTGCTGTACGGCCTGCTGGCCCGGCTCTTTAATTTCGTTGCGCAGCCGGAAGTGCGTTCCGCCCTCGACGCATTGGCCGAGCAGCCGGATAAGCCGCTCGGGCAGATTCTGCTTGAGCAAGGAGCGCTCGACGCCCAGCAGCGAGCGGCGCTGGACGCCTTGTCGCGCCAATACCTTGCCTTGCACGAGAATGATCCAGCGCAGTGCCTGGCCGCACTGACCGTCCACCCCCTGCTGCAAGCGGAGTTGGCGCGGTTGCGGGAGCCCGCGGCCGATCAAACCCAACTCGCGGGCCAGACGTTTGATGGCGCCACCTTGGCGCTCGTGACCGGGCCGGCGAGCGGCGAAGCGGCGGAGACCGACTTTCAGATACCTGCGAGCTCTCGATTCCGCATTCTGCGACCGCACGCTCAAGGCGGACTCGGCGAAGTGTTCGTCGCGCACGACGAGGAGCTGCGCCGCGAAGTGGCCCTCAAGCAACTCCGAGATCGCCATGCTGACGCTCCGGAAACGCGTGCGCGGTTTATGCTCGAAGCTGAAGTCACGGGCGGACTGGAGCATCCGGGCATCGTGCCTGTGTACAGCCTGGGCCGCGATCCGGAAGGGCGGCCCTTCTACGCCATGCGCTTCATCCGGGGCGACAGTCTCAAGCAAGCCGTCGATCGCTTCCACCGGGCCGACGGGCCCGATCGGGATCCGGGCGAGCGGGCGATCGAGCTCAGAAAGCTGCTGCGTCGCTTCATCGACGTTTGCAATGCCATCGAGTACGCGCACAGCCGCGGCGTGATCCACCGCGACTTGAAGCCAGACAACATCATGTTGGGCGCGTTCGGCGAGACGCTGGTCGTCGATTGGGGACTGGCCAAGCCGTTGCGGCAAAAAACGCCGGCGGAAACGGTCGACAGCGCGCAATTGCAACCGGTTCCCGACCAGGACACGACGCGCACGCAGATGGGATCGGCGGTGGGAACCCCCGCCTTCATGAGTCCCGAGCAGGCCGAAGGGAAGCTGGATCGACTTGGTCCGGCCAGCGATATTTACAGTCTGGGAGCGACGCTCTATTACCTGCTTACCGGTCGCTCGCCGGTCGAAGAGACGGGCCTGCTCAAGCTGTTGCTCCGAGTGCAAGCGGGCGACTTTCCTCGACCGCGCGAAGTCAACGCCCGCGTGCCTCCGGCGCTCGAAGCGATCTGCCTCAAGGCCATGGCGACGCGCCAGGAGCAACGTTATCCTTCCGCTCGCGCCCTGGCGGAAGAACTGGACCGCTGGCTGGCCGATGAACCGGTAACGGCCTATCGCGCCGCCTGGCACGAGCGGTTGGCGAGATGGGGGCGAAGGCACCGCCGCAGCGTTGAAGTCGGGGCCGCCGCCTTGACGATTATCACGGGCATTTCCATCGCCGCTTCCGTACTGGTCCATTCGGCCAAGCTTGAAGTCGAGCAAGAGCGAGACGAAGTCCAGATAGCATTGGCGGCGGAAACGGAAGCCAGGAAGCAAGCCAAAGCGGCCCTGGAAGCCGAACGCGAGGCGAAAAACGAAGCTCGCCGCGCCATCGACAACTATGTGCAGTTAGTCGCCGAAGATAACGCCTTGAAAGACGAGCAGGTGCAGCCGTTGAGGGAGCAGTTGCTCGAAGACGCGCAGCGATATTACCAGTTGTTGCTCGAAAAGAACGGCCCTGACTCGCATGCGCGGCACGACCTGGCCGCGGCGATTCTCCGCGTCGGCCGGCTGAATGACGTCACGGGCTCGAAAGCTGAGGCTCTCAAGGCCTTCGAACATGCGCGGGCGGCCTTTCAAGAACTGGCCGACAAGCATCCCGACGAGCCGAAATACCGCAGCGACCTGGCTCTGTGCTACCGCAGCCTGGGCGTATTGGAAAGCGAAGCAGGCCAGCCGCAGGCGGCCTTGGCCCGCTTTCGCCAGGCGGTCGGCATTTCGCGGCGACTCGTCGAGGAACATCCGGAAAACCTCGACCACCGGCGCGACCTGGCGCGCGGCCTGCATCGGATGGCGGAGCATGAAGCGCGCGAGCAGGAAGCCGCCGCTGCGGAAAAACATTTTGTCGAAGCCTTGCGACTTCGCGAAGACCTGGCCGCCCAACATCCGCACAAGGCGAATTACTGGGCGGATGCTGCGGAAAGCTGGCAGCAACTCGGGCGGCTGCAAGAACTCGCCCTTTCCCAACCGCAGCAGGTCGTCAAGAGTTACCAACAGGCGGTCGACAATGCCCGTCGCGCGTTGGATGCAGCGCCGCGAGTCCGCGCCTATCGCCAGCAGTTAAGCAACGACTACCGACGCTTGTCACGCGCCCTCGGACAAACGCCGTCGGCCTTGGAAGCCGCCCTGGCAAGCAAGTCTCTCTGGCCCGGCGCGCCGCATGAACTCTTCGCCGCGGCCTGCGTGCTCGCCGCATGCGCGCCCGCAAAGCCCGATTCGCCCGCCCAGCAAGCTCTCGCCCATAAGGCCGACAACGCCGCCGCCGCCGCGCTCGAAGAAGCCGTCAGCGCCGGCTTCCGACTGGATGGCGAAGCGGAACAGCGTTTGGACGAGTTGCGTCTGGAGAACACGCCCACGTTCAATGCGGCGGTTGAGAAGCTCCGCAGACCGGGCGATCGTTGATGCTTTCATCGCCCCCGGTCAGGCCCTGCATTTCTTATTTGCTGTTGGATGGGGCGGCTGACGCACGGCGCCGGCTAGAGCAGCCGAACCGGCGGTACGGAATAAATTCCGTAGCACGGAACTTGTTCCGTTCGCAGGCACGGTCGTCTGCGGTGCGTCTCGTGCTGACTCACGGCAGGGCACGGAATAAATTCCGTGCTACGTCGGGGGCGGGTCCCGGTCACGGCGTCGATTGATCTGCTAGAAACCGCGTCGCAAGCCTAAACGGTTACGCCCAGGCCTGGCCCTTCGGGCGTGAAGAGCCGGTCGGCTGCGTAGCGCAACGGCGCGTCGGAGAGGGGCGACTCAAAGTACAGCGGCCCGATCAAGTCGCCGGGAAAGCGTTCGCAAACCAGATTCGGTGTGGCTACGGTCACATGGGCCATGGCCGCCGTGGCCACCTCGCGTTCCAGGTTGCTGCCGATCGTGCAAACAACGCCTGCTGACTCGGCCAGCCGGGCGATATTCTGCGTCTGCCGGACGCCGCCGTGCTTGCCCGGGTAAAGGCTCAACACGTCGGCCGCTTCGTGCCGGATAACCGCTAGCGCGTCTTGCGGCGTGAACACGCTCTCGTCCGCCATGATCGGCAGATCCGAACGACGACGCACCGCCGCCATGGCGACGTGATCGCCGCGCTTGGTCGGCTGCTCGAACAGCGCCACGCCCAAAGGCTCGAACCGGGCCGCCGCCCAAACCGCCTGCTCGACGGAGTAGCCGCCGTTGGCGTCCACCGTCAGCATTACGTCCGGACCGATTGCGTCGCGCACGGCCTTCAGCCGCTCCAGATCGACGCGGGGGTGTTCATGGCGGCCGACCTTCACCTTGATGCACGTCCAACCGCGCGCGGTCATGCGTGCGGCCCGCTCGGCGGCAATCTGCGGTTCGACCGCTCCGACGACGAACTTCAGTCGCACGCCCTGTTCCGCGGCGTCCGGATTACGGCCGCCAAGCAACTGGTAGACCGGCACGCCCAGCGTCTTGCCTTGCAAGTCAAGCAGCGCCATTTCAACGGCGCCTTTGACAAAGCTGTTGGCATGGATGGCACGGTCGAGCTTGCGCATGATCCAATCGACGTCGAACGGATCCGCGCCCAGCAGCACCGGTTTGATTTCCTGCTCGAACAGGGCCAATACGCCCTGCTGCGTTTCGCCGCTCCAGATGCATGTGACGCTGGCCTCGCCCACCCCGACGCGACCTTCGCCGTCGCTCAACTTCACCAGCACGTAGTTTCCGACCAGATGCGCGCCCAGCGAGCTGATGATGGCAATGTCCTGGCGGACCTTTCCGTAAATGGGTTCGGCGACGGCGGCGGTGATCGGCATGGGGCAACCTGAGGCGGGCTTCGGCGGGGCGGGAATCGTTTCAGAACACAAGAAGCAAAGATAACGAGTTGGCGGGGCCGAGTCTTGCAAAAAATGCAAACCGGCGGTCTCGGGCGAGGCGTAGTCGGCGCACCTATTGAAAGGCGTGCCAGCGTTTCCACGGCCAGTAAATCCAGCGGGCGGCGCCGATCAGATCCGCGTCCTGCAGGTCGCCGTAGAAGCGGGAATCCTTGCTGAGAGTGCTGTTGTCTCCCAAAACAAAGTATTCCGTTTCACCCAGCTTGAGCGGCTGATTCCTTGCACCTCGCAAAGGGAAATAGTCGTCGTCGCCGCCCATATAATAGACGTCGCGTACCAGCACGATCCGACTGAGCGAAACGCGGCAGCGGTGAGCGATCAACGCCAGCCGACAAGGCTCCGCTGCATCCCGTGAAACTCGCTTCGCTGTCTCGACATCTTGCGGTCCGAACGGGAGCAGCAGCGCGACTCGATTGTTCTGAACGACGTAAGCCTGGCCATCGCGAACGGCAAATCCGATCCGGTCGCCCGCTTGCAACGGGGCGGGAAGCGAGCCGCTGAGACGATCTCGAGCGTGCTCGGCGCCAACATCCTGCGGATTGACTTGGATTTCCACCTCGCCGCCTGCGGAGATGTACAACTCCACGGCCTCCTGGCGGAATTGCCAATGCATGCCGAAACGTCCGGAACCGGCCAAGGACTCGACGTCGCACGCCGCCAGCACGTCTCCCACTTGTTGCTCGGCGTCATCAATTCCAAAATGAAGATCTGCCCCGTTATACGACTGAAAGTCGGTGATCGGTCCGAAATAATCCAGAGCTTGCTCGCCCGTTTCTTCGTCGCCGCCCGTCCAAACGCCATTCCGCTCCTGCCACGTCGAGCCTTCGCCGCGCGGCCGCCATCCTGGATCGTCGGGCAAAGGCGTCTTGGGGTGGAACGCGGTGTCGTGGACATGCAGCCAGAGGTCCTGGGCCGCGTGCGGCGGCTTTTGCAGCCGCATGCCGTCGATGAACACGTCTCCGGCGACGATCTCTACCGTTTCGTTTGGCAAGCCTACGAGCCGCTTGACAAACGTGATGCGTCTATCTTCAGGATAACGATACAAGACGATTTCCCACCGTTTGGGCGGCGCTTGCTTATCGACGATAATCCGGTCGCCGCGGACCAGCGGCGCCTCCGGGCCGACGGCGTCGGCATGTCGACAGTTGGGGCACGAAGCCGGCGTCGACTCCAGGGGCGGCTCCCAGAAGGCGGGATCCACGCTCTCCGGCCTGATCCGTTTCGAAAGACTGACAGCGAAAGAATACCCGCAATGCGAACATACCCGGTCGGCGTGAGCGCCGAGAATCGTGGGGGCCATGGCGCCGGTAGGAACCACGAACGCTTCAAGCAGGGTCGCTTTGGCGACGAACGCCAAGCCGAGATTCAGCGTCACGACCGGGATATTCACCGCGAACCAGGCGACGAAGGCCTTCAACTTGGGCGCAGGAAGCAGCTTGGAAAACAGGACCACTTGTGCGGCAACATAGGCGGCCAGGCCGCCGAAACCGACGGCGAGTAACGCCAGCGACACAACGAAAGGAGACGCCGACGCCCCCTTGGCGGCCCATTCGGCCGATAGCGCGAACAGCAGCACCGCCATTTGGCATGCAAAACTGAGTGCGATCGACGCCAGATTCACGCCCAGCGCGCGCCGGGCGCTGACGGACGGAACCTTCAGCAGCCGACAAATCCCCCACAGCGCGAGGCCGCCGACCAGCAGCGACTCAAGAAATGCGATGAGAAAAAATACGACCGGCAAGTAGAACGGCATAACGGCCCCCGCACCGAAGTATCCGCCGCCAACTTAACCCGCTCTGCACGGCGACGCAATTGCCGCCGCCGCGTCTGCCAGCGCGTTAGCTTCGCCGCTTCGCGCGCTTCTCTTCCGCCTGCGAAGCCGCACGCTTGAGGAACTTCGGCGCTTCCAGGCCATGACCGGTCGTCGCAGGCGATTGGGCGAAGAAGGCGCTGATCTCCTGCACGACGAGCATCTGCTCCGCGGGAGTCAGTTCCGGGAAGATCGGCAACGCCATCGTCTCTTGCGCGGCGCGTTCCGTCTCGCGCAATTTGCCGGGACGCACGCCCAGACTGGTAAAGCACGGTTGCTGGTGCACCGGCACCGGATAGTAAATCTCCGTTCCGATCTTCCTTTGACTCAGGTACTCGCGCAGCGCGTCGCGGCGGCCGTCGGGAACGCGAACGATGTACTGGTTCCATACGTGCCGCCGGTCATCGAGCGCCTCCGGCAAAGTCAGCAGACCATTGAGCCCGGCAGCGCGGAACAACTCCGTGTAGCGCGCCGCATGCGTTTGACGCAGTTCCGTCCAGCGGTCGAGGTGCGGGAACTTGACGTTCAGCACGGCCGCCTGAATGCTGTCCAGCCGGCTGTTGATGCCCAGCACCTGGTGATGATAACGCGGCTGCATGCCATGTACGCGCAATAGCCGCAGCTTATCGGCCAACTTGTCGTCATTGGTCGTGAGCATGCCGCCGTCGCCGAAGCCCCCCAGGTTCTTGGTCGGGTAAAAGCTGAAGCAGCTCATCTGGCCGATGGACCCGGCGCGGCGGCCGCGGTATTCGGCGCCGATCGCCTGTGCGGCGTCTTCAATTACCGTCAGCCCATGCCGCTCGGCGATTTCCATGATCGGATCCATCTCGGCGCACTGGCCGTAGAGATGTACCGGAATGATCGCTTGCGTCGAGGGGGTGATGGCCGCTTCGATCCGCTCCGGATCAATGTTGAAGCCGCGGGGCTCGATGTCGACGAACACCGGCCTGGCGCCCAACCGCGAGACGGCCGACGCCGTGGCGAAGAATGTGTAGCTGGGAACGATCACCTCATCGCCCGGCCCGACATTGCAGGCCATCAGCGCCAGCAACAAGGCGTCGCTGCCCGAGGCGCAGCCGATCGCATGGCTGGACTGGCTATAGGTCGCCACGGCTCGTTCCAGGTCCTGACAATCGGGTCCGAGCACGAATCGGCCGGAAGAACAGACTCGCTGGATCGCCGCCGTCAGCTCCCCTTCCAGGGCGGCGTATTGCCGGTGCATATCAATCAACGGTACGCCCGAA
>DASZUP010000846.1:0-2744 GCA_035547635.1 Pirellulales bacterium | reverse complement strand
GATCGGCGCCACGTTCACGTTGACGGTCGTCGCCGGCGCCGCGGTCTTTGCTCCCAAGTTGCGGCGGCTCAGTCTCGATCCCGATTCGGTCGCCGAGCACAATGCGGAAGCAGGCGCCGAACTTGAAACGGCCGTGGAAGCCGAGATTGGCATTGTGCCAGAGAGCTAAGGCGGAGCCGATGGCAGATCGCCCGTTTTGCTCGTAAACTGGACGCGTTCCGTCCAGATTCTAGATAGCAACCCGCACAGCGAAAATCCCATGGCCGACCAGCCCGAACAGCCGCAAGACGCCAAGCCCGCAGAGAGCGGTCCCGCCCCCGAAGTCCTGAAAGCGGCCTATAAGGCGTTCAAGAAGCGTCTCAAGCTCACGCAGCTCGACTTCGATTCCCGGATTGGGCGCGGGCCGATGAGCTCCGGCCAGACCTCATCCATCGCCGGCATTACGCCGCCCAACCAGTATCCGCTGGAAGTCTGGGAAGAGCTGGTCAAGCAAGGCAAGCTCAAGCACGCCGGGCACGGTACGTATTCGCTCAAGTAGCCCGCATGGGCCCGGGATTTTCGGGGCCGCCGCATTCAGCTTTCTGAGTACGGGCTGTCTCCGTGATATTGCCGTTCGTGTCGCTGAAGCTCAGTCGGCACGCGATCTTTGCGCTCGTAGCCGAGCGGCTCCGATCGAAGCGAGTGGATGATGCACTCGCGGCACATGGGCGTCGGTTCGCCCAATACGGCCCACAGCGGCGTCTTGCGGCAACTGCGGCAGAAATGCCGTAGCCAGGTGACTCCGCTGGGGTCGATGAGCCGGACGAGATCTCCCGAGCCGGCGCTGTTGCGCCGCTGCGCTGCCGGCGAGCATTCCACCGTAGAGCCTTGCGTCTCGGCTGCTGCCGGACATCCGGTATCGAACGCGAATTCTTGATGCATCGGGTCGCCTCAATTCTTGCCAACAGGGCGTCGGCCGGAGCGCACCAGGGGCAACGTGCTTCCCTCGAACGCCGGCGGTTGTTCACGGCTTACGGAGCGGAACTTAGTCGCGCTCTGGCTTGGGGCGTGTCAGGCATGGCGTGAGGCTCGGCGCCGTGTGTCTTGCTCCTGCCTGCTCTCCGCCGCCAAGCCAGCCCGGCGGTAGCCTGCCAACAGCGAAGTCGTAAGGTGTCGCCGCGCGCAGTCTCTGGCTGCGTTGGCGACGCGACTTCAGGCCGGAACGTTCGTCTGCACCGAGAGGAGAAGAACCTTGTCGACGCCGCGAAACTTTGACGACGCGTTTGTGCCGGGCGATCTCGTGCTGTTCGCCGGACAAGGACTGGAGAGTCGCTGGATCGCCCTGGTCACGTGCGACCCGCTGCAACTGCTTTCAGGCCAGTGGCTCAGCCATATCGGCATCTGCGGGCGCGATCCGCACGGGCGAACGTTGCTCTTCGAGAGCACGACGCTCTGTGACTTGCCCTGCCAGATTTCGCACCGCAAGACGCACGGGACGCAAGCGCATCTGCCGGAAGCGCGCATCGACAGATACTCGGGCAAGGTCTGGCGCTTGCGTTTGGCGGAGCGCGAAACGCTGACCGAGCCGCAATCGCGGCGCCTCAGCGATTTCCTGCTCAGTGAAATCGGCAAGCCCTACGACTACGCCGGCGCCATGATCTCAGCCACCTGGCGGCTGCGGTTCGCCAGTTGTCTCTACCCGACGATGAGCAAGTTGTTCTGCAGTTACTACGTCATGGCTGCGCTGAAAGACATCGGCAAGGTCGACAAGGACCTGAATCCGCGCGCGTACAACCCGGCTCGCGTTGCCAGGAACTTGCAGGTCTGGGGCACGTATCAACCGCTCGGGCTTGCGGGCAGCCAAAGCGTTCGGCTCAAGTGAGCCTCCCTCTCGCGCCAAGCCAGATAGCGAACAAGATGCAGAGATGAAACGCCGCTGGTTCGAAACGTTCGCCCGACGCACGCTCCAACGCGGCGTGCTTGCGCACTGGATCAAGCGGCTGCGCATCGCGGAAGGAATTCTGTGGCTGGCCTCGATCGAGGCCGACGCCCTGTTCAAAGTCTGGGAGCTTGTGAAATGTATCGTTTGCCATTCGTCGCGGTCGTCGTGATCGCCGCGGCCTGCTGCGGCTGCAAAATGAAATCTAACCGGCCGACATGTCCCGGCGGAGCCTGCCCGGCGCGGCAATCCTCCGAGGTCGTTCCCTACCGGACCGTGCCGCCGGGCGAAGTGCCGGTGATGAACTTGCCGCCGGCGGCGCGGCAGAGGAATTGGGGCGGAGGCTCCTGCGTGCATGCTTCGACCGTGATGTGCCTGCGCTGGCAAGGGCTCGATGAGCTGGCCGACTGGTGGCGGCGAACGTATGCCGGCGGCGAACACGCGAGCGGATTGGCGGCCAAGCTGGACAGGGCCGGCGTACGGTTCGCCTATGTGACCAACGGCGACGTGGCGTTTCTCGAGTGGGCCTGCCGCACGCGGCGCGGCTGCGGCATCACCTATTTCTCCAATCATTACATCTGCCTGGTCCACCTCGACGCCGAGAAAGCGATGCTGTTGGATAACAACCGCATCGGGCAGTTCATCACGGTCCCGCGCGACGAATTCATCCGTCGCTGGAAAGGCTTTGGCGGCTGGGCCTGCACGCCCGTCTATTCTCCTGCGCCGCCCCCGGCCTATCGCCAACTCGTCAGCCGCTAGCGGCAAAGCGAGATGGCGCCATCCGTCCATTCTTGACTGTGCATCCCTAACCCACCCGGAGATTTGA